>JANQJO010000120.1 GCA_028281605.1 Pseudomonadales bacterium | reverse complement strand
TAACTACCAGCTAAAACAATTTTATTGTCGCATAATTTTCATACTCCTAGACTGGGAGAAGGGAACCTATTGCCTAAATTCGGAGATTTTCACGGTAAAACTCTGACACTCAAATATACACCAAATGTCCCAACCCATATTCTGGACTTAAAACTACCAATGAGAGATAATTACACCCCATCCGCATATAACTGGACTTTGGGCAGAAATGAAACTTTCTTTTAAAAATCAAAAGCTCAGCACCTTTGATCCGAAAAGGAAAATTATTTTAAAATCAACAAGTTAAGCTTTTCTATGCCAAGCCTAGATATAAACAGCAATCAACAGCTTAAATAAAGGACAACAGTAAAGCCTCTAGCTTCACCCCCTAGGAATCTATTTTTTTGAAACTAAAAGCCCTCATCTTTTCTGTCATCATCAGCTTTATAGCTTATGGCCTGTGGATATTCACCAGCGAATATGAAGCCGTTATGAGCTCGATGCGTCAACTTGGCTTATGGGGCTTCGTCTGGATCTGTACTTTTTCACTCTTGAACTACCTATTACGCTTTCTCAGATGGCAGTATCTTATCACCTTACTGAAACACCAAATCCCCACAGGTCGACATTGCTTCTATTACTTAGCCGGATTCGCCCTAACCACAACACCTGGCAAAGCAGGAGAAGCAGTCAGATCAGTGTATCTCAAGCCCCATGGCGTCAACTATACAGACAGTCTTGCCGCTTTATTTACGGAAAGGCTCTCTGATTTTCTAGCCATAGCTTTATTAGCCCTGGGCACACTTTGGCTATTCCCAGATTATAAAGCCTTCGGCATCAGCATCGTTTTATGCATAGGGCTCTTCACACTCTTGCTACAAACAAAGCGTTTCTCTACTCTAACACAGACAATACTCAAAATAATCCCGATCAAAAAGATAAGGCAGCTTGGTCAACATCTCATTACACTCATAGAGCAAACCAGAACATTAATTGGCTATAAAGCATTTATCAATGGACTTTTATTAGGGGTAACCGCTTGGGGCCTAGAAGCCTACGCCTTTGGCTGGATGATACAGCAACTCGGCTACGACCACCCCTACTGGTTACTGGGTAGTATTTATGCCCTAAGTACATTGGTCGGAGCTTTATCTTTTATTCCAGGGGGGCTAGGCTCCACGGAACTGGTGATGGCATTACTCTTAGCCAGTCTGTCAATGACTCAAGCCGATATCACCTCTGCAACACTCCTATGTCGCTTAGCTACTTTATGGCTAGCCGTCATTATAGGCTTATTGGCAATGGGATACTTAGCAATACTCAAACAACAAAAGGTCACTGATACAACATGACACATGAAACCAGTAAAGATACAACGCCTTTGTGTGTAGATCTAGACGGCACACTGATCCAAACAGACTTATCGCTTGAAAGCACACTCAAGGCAATAAAAGCAAAGCCTTGGATTCTACTATTTTTTCCATTTTGGTTAAAAATAGGCATGGCCTACTTCAAGCATCAAATTTCACAATGGGCCACCATGGATGTGGCTTACCTACCTTGGAATCAAGAGGTTCTAGACTACATCCTGGCAGAAAAACAAAAGGGACGGCCACTGATTTTAGTAACCGGCAGCATAGAAGCTTATGCCCAACAAGTTGCAGATCACCTAGGATGCTTCGATAAAGTCCTAGCCACCACTTCACACTATAATTTAACAGGCCGCAATAAAGCCAAAAAGTTGTGTCAAGTATATGGCAAAGGTGCCTTTGATTATATTGGAAACGAACCGAAAAAAGATCAACACGTTTGGCAAGTCAGTCGTTATGCATTGTTTGCTAATGCTGACTCTAAACAACTTTCTAACCTAGCAAGTACAGGTGAGATCACCTTTTACAAAACCTTTGAATCTCAAGCATTCAAATTCACCACCATTTTAAAAGCCATTCGCGTTCATCAATGGGTGAAAAACATTCTGGTTTTTATTCCCTTAATCACCACCCATAACCTACTAAACCCAAACCCAATTTTTCAAAGCATTTTGGCTTTTTTTGCGTTTTCATTCACCGCTTCTGCTACTTACTTAATCAATGATCTGTTCGACTTGGAAGCCGATCGAAAACACCCCAATAAAAAAAACAGGCCCTTTGCGGCAGGCACACTGCCTATTATCAAAGGGACTTACTTTATAGCAGGGCTTGGCCTGCTTGGCCTGGCAATAATGGCCTGCTTACCCGCACTATTTAGTTTAACAGTGTGCACTTATCTTGCAATCACCCTATCATATTCACTGTGGTTAAAACGTTTGGCCATCGTCGATGTCATCACCCTAGCTAGTTTATATACTTTACGTGTCATGGGTGGCGCTTTTGCCGTTGATGTCGCGCTATCCTTTTGGTTACTGGCTTTCTCTATGTTCTTATTTCAAGGTTTAGCCATCATGAAAAGAGTCTCAGAATTAATGCAGGTTGAACAACAAAACCAAAAAGCAGCACATGGGCGTGGGTACACAATAGAAGATCGAGCGATTCTCACACAGTTTGGCACAACCAGTGGCTACCTAGCTGTGTTTGTACTGGCCTTTTATATCAACAGTGATGATGTACGCACTCTGTACCAACAACCAGAAGCACTGTGGTTACTGTGTCCTATCTTTCTCTACTGGACAACACGCATATGGCTTAAAACAGCTCGCGGAAACATGAATGACGACCCTATTGTCTTCGCACTTAAAGACCCCGTCAGCTTGCTCTTGGGTTTAGTTTCAGCCACAATTATTTTAATTGCGACTATCAACTCATGACACATTCTTCAACTCAACCTACGCAATACAAAACCTACAGCTGGGGTCGTCTTATCCGCATCCAGCAAAAACACTGTCACTACAGCTGGCGTCACAACCCCTTACCTAAGACCGACACCAGTTTGTTGCCTTATGGTCTAGGTCGAAGCTATGGCGACAGCTGTCTCAACGAACAAGGCCATCTACTCTTAAGCCGCACTCTCAATAAGCTGATTGCTTTTGATCACCAAAGCGGACGCTTACGCTGTGAAGCCGGTGTGAGCTTACAAACAATATTACGCTTTGCCGTACCACAAGGCTGGTTTTTACCCGTCACACCAGGCACACAATTTGTGACCTTAGGTGGTGCCATTGCCAATGATGTACACGGAAAAAATCATCAAGTAGCAGGCACCCTTGGCAATCACATTACGGCCTTTGAACTGCTTCGTTCTGACGGCTCTAGACTGATGTGTTCACCCACACAAAATCAACCATGGTATGCTGCAACCATCGCAGGCCTTGGCTTAACGGGCTTAATCACCTGGGCAGAAATTCAATTGATTCGAATCCACAATCCTTATTTATGGGTCGAAACCATACGTTACTCAGATCTCGAGCAATTTTTAGCATTAAGTGAAGACAGTCAAGCTCACTATGACTATACAGTTGCCTGGGTTGACTGCCTAGCCAAGGGACGCAGATTGGGACGCGGCCACTTTATCCGTGCTAACTTTGCGGGACCCGAACTCAATCACACCCTGCCTAGCCCTAAAGCAAGAAACAAAATCATACCTTGTAACGCCCCCAATCTCTTACTCAATACTTGGACGGTCAAATGTTTTAATCAATTGTATTATTACAAACAACTGGCACAATCACAGATCCAGCTAACACACTACGAACCGTTTTTTTATCCGCTAGACAGTCTCTTGCATTGGAACAAGGTTTACGGCAACAGAGGGTTTTATCAATATCAATGCGTTATCCCAAAAGACAAAGCGCTTTTAGCCGAAATCATCAAAACCATTGCCGCCAGCGGGCTGGGTTCTTTTCTAACCGTTTTAAAAGAGTTTGGCACACAGCCTTCTCCTGGACTTTTGTCTTTTCCAAGAGCAGGTTATACCTATGCTTTGGACTTCCCCAACACAGGCCCTGAAGTATTAAACTTATTTGAACGACTTGACCGACTTGTGATTGAAGCCAAAGGAGCGCTCTATCCAGCCAAGGACGCACGCATGCCAGCCCAAGCATTTGCCGAATTTAACCCTAATTTAGAACAGTTTATACCCTTTATTGACCCTCAGTTCTCCTCCAATTTTTGGCGGCGAGTCTACCCAAATACCACCTCAACCTAAGGAGCCCCTCATGACCAACGTTGTCATCTTTGGCGCAAGCTCGGCCATTGCTCAAGCCAGCGCCCGATTATTAGCGCAAAGAGGCTATACATTACTGCTAGTAGCCCGTGACTCGCATAAACTGGAAGCCATCGCAGCCGATCTCAATTTACACGGGGCCAAAGATGTTATTTGCGTACAACAAGATTTAGCCCACATTGAAAATTACGACAGTTTTATACAAACATTAAACGACAAACTCACAGGCAACATTGATATCACCTTATTGGCACATGGTACGCTAGACGATCAAGCCAAATTACAACAATCTTGCAGCAAAACCTTTGAATCTCTTCATTTGAATGCACTGAGTTACATTGGTCTGTTAACCGTACTGGCTAATCAAATGGAAACAAAACGTGCAGGGACTTTAATCGCCATCTCATCTGTTGCAGGCGACAGAGGCCGACAAAGCAATTATGTGTATGGCAGTGCCAAAGGCCTGGTCAGTCTTTTTTGTCAAGGCCTACGAAACCGATTAGACAAAGCAGGCGTTCAAGTCATCACAATCAAACCAGGCTTTGTGGATACCCCTATGACGGCGGCCTTTCCCAAAGGGGCTTTATGGGCTCAACCTGAAACCATTGCCCAAGGCATTATAAAAGCACTCGATAAAAAAAGAAATACCGTCTACTTACCCAGTTTCTGGCGCTTAATCATGTTTGTCATCACCCACATTCCAGAAAAAATCTTTAAAAAGTTATCACTTTGATTTTTTGATTTTTTGATTTTTTGATTTAAAGTAGCCGCTCACCAAACTCTTATTATAATCAAACAAAATAATTTATGGATGCTGCAAATACCACACATAAAACTTTTTTAGCAGACAAAAAATTTACTGTTGGACCCAATAGCAAACTGTTTCGACACTACATCGAGCCCAAATTAAAAACAACAACCGAGCCTCATCACAACCTTACTCAACCATTAGCA
>JANQJO010000039.1 GCA_028281605.1 Pseudomonadales bacterium | reverse complement strand
CATCATCACACAATCTAGTTTAAATATACATGAACATTATTCTTGACAGTAAGGCTATTAAAATATTGGAACTGAAATTAAGGCTGTCCTTGTTTAGTCCCTACGTTAAAGAAAGGGCTGCCTGGATTACAAAAAAATTAGGAGAAAATTTCTTTGAGTATAGGGTAAGCAACTGCTGTGAGAATTACTGCCAGCAGCACTTTGACAATTGCAAGCTGTTTATCAAACTTGGCATCAATTTTTACAAGCTCTTGCTCAATTTTATTAATGTCCTGCTTTGTAGCAAGATTTTCAGAAGACAATGCCTCAGCTGCAGATTTAGCTTTATCTGGAGAAACACCTGCATCTATAAATGCCTCATAGACTTCAGAAATCATCGTGGTCATAAATTAACATCCAACAACTCATTGATTATTAAAGTATTTATAAATCCGTTCATAATATCTCATCCCGACCCCAATAACAACATCTTAGCCGATACCCCAATTCAGATCAATAGTTGTACAAACAAGCAACAGCCCTTGACTGCACATTAACTTCGGGTCTATTCTTCCGTCATAGCTGTTGTATCACTTAACTATCCTATTGTTTCTCTCAGAGTATCTGTTTCCATATTCTAGACCTATTGTCTTATTGTTGTGAAGCAAAACAAAACATTCCTTATTTTCTATTTTGCAGTATCCCTAACAGCATGTACAAACATGAATATCAAAAACAGTGTTATTAAAGCAACTAATGTAATTTGTGGCTTTGCCCAATTCGCCTTATGCACAGAGACAATTACACTGTCACATAAAAACAAACAAAGGATCAAATCAAAAATCACAAAGAGCCAAACGCGTTCTAAATAAACTCATTACATAATCTTTAGACACAGACTTCCAATTAAAGAGTCCTGGCCAACCGAAATCCCACATCGCTGACCCTGTCATCGGTGGTGAGCCCGTCGCGGTTCGCTGAACGCAACCTCCGCGGTAGGCTGAGCCAAGAACCCCCGCGAACAACACGGAGCGAACAATCGCCTTTATTTTGACCCAACCAAGCCGATTGATCTAACGGTGCATCTTCATAGCTTGTATGCCAACAGTCTTCAATCCATTCCCAAACATTGCCATGAACATCATAAAGCCCAAAACCATTGGGTTTAAAATGCCCTACAGGGGCTGTAAAAATATAAGCATCTTCACAATTAGCCAACACCCAAGATGATTGCACCCAAGGCTCAGCTTGGGCCGTTTGATCCAACCCATTGGCAAACCCACATTGCACTTGAGCCCCTTGATCGTTGCCAAACGAAAAGCGCGTTTGCGTATTAACCCTGGCTGCATATTCCCATTCTGCTTCTGTCGGCAAACGATAGGACACTCCCGTACGTAAATTTAACCACTCAATATAAGCACGCGCATCCCAAAAATTGATACAAGTCACAGGATGCTGACTGGTTTGATCAAAACCAGGATCTTTCCAATTTTTATTAGCATCATACCAAAATTCAGCTTTTTCATTATTCCAAACCACACAGCCTTGTATTTGGTTTTTATCATCCGATTTTTCTGCATCGGTCAGATACTGAGTCTCATCCACAAACCGACGAAATTGCCCCACAGTGATTTCGCAGCGGCTGATAGCAAAAGTTTGAACCGTCACAGTACGCACAGGACCTTCCCAATCAAGCCTTCCCTCCTCTGATTCCGGCGAACCCATTGTATAATGCCCACCTTCAATCAAAACCATTTCTGGCCCTTTTTCTGAATCAAAACGACAAGGCGGCTGAGGTTCAACAATCACGGATTTAATGCCAGTAACAAGGACTTCCTCTTCTGCCGCAAACACATCAGCACCCAAGCACAATAACACCGCTTGTAATAAAATAGGTCGGCACCTTTTTAAGTATACGAGGAAGCGCTGATCATTACCCGATCCAATCGTAAAAATCTTGAACCATTTATGCATCATTACCATAAAAAATATTTCACTTTAGCCTTATCATCTTCTCTTCACCCATACAAAGAGCAAAGAGTCAGCCACTACTCATTAGAGTCTACTTGACCTGAGATTCTCGCGATAATTTTAGCGCTAATTGATATATGTCCTCTCCTAATCTAAAACCAGTAACCCTGAGTTTATCTAAATATGGCCTTACTGATGAGATGTAGCCTTTTTTCTTTGCTTCAAGCAAAACACCAACCATTCCTATGGTATTACGCCCAAATTTCTTAGCAATATTTCGTCCAGCCACTTCGTCAATAATTAATACATCAGATTGAAGCTCTATTGATAGAGCAATAGCCTCTGACTCACCTAAATCTAAATGCTTAGTTAGCTTGTTAACAACCATTTGATTTTTAATTTTTACAACTTTTATCCATTTAGAATTTAGAACATATAGCGCTCCAGGCTGAGTTTTCTTGACTTGAGATAGCTCTGAAAAAACTGCATCTGGTATTAAGACCTCAAGGTAAAGTTTTTGCAAAAGATCAAGAGCACCTATTTTCGCAAGATGAGTAATAGCTGTTGTATCACTGACTACAATTTTATTCATTTTTATTTTCCTTATAGATCGTTGTTCTTTATATCATCAACAAGATCGTCTACATCATAGTTTACCGATTCACCTTTTTCAGAAAGTAAAGAGTGGAAGTCAAATTCACTTTTTCCAATCAATTTCCCAGCCATTGAACCATGAATCCCTCTGTACTTATAAAGCGCTATAGCTAAAAGTTCCTTAGCCTCAGTTTCGTCAACACCTATTTTTTTCATTAATGAACTATCTATTTCGATTTTCATATAATCTCCTAATTAAATTCGTGGCTTTGCTCAATACATAATCTTTAGATGAATACTTTCACTCAAAGAGTCCTGGCCAACCGAAATCCCACAACGAAGTTCCCGTCAACGGTGGTGAGCCTGTCGCGGAGCGCTGAACGCAACCCCAGCGGTCCGTCGCCCCAAGAACCACCGCGAACAACACGGAGCGAACAATTACCTTCATTTTGACCTAACCAAGCCGATTGATCCAGTGGCGCACCCTCATAATTAACATGCCAACAATCCTCTACCCATTCCCATACATTACCATGAACATCAAAAAGGCCATATGGGTTTTCTTGATAAGATCGAACAGGCTGCGTTTTTCCTAAAAGTTGTCCTGATGCAGGACACTTCGCATAACGATACTCAGTACGGTCATTAAAATTTGCCTGCTGATTCGAAATACAGGCTCCTATATTAAATGGCGTTGTCGTACCAGCTCGAGCTACATACTCCCACTCAGCCTCGCTTAATAATCGGTAAGCATGGCCTGTTTGCTCACTCAACCAAACAGTATAAGCCTTTGCCTCTTCCCAATTGATATCAATCACAGGACGACTCTTTCGACCCCAGCCACGGTCATTAGGCAAATCACGCCCAGTCGCTTTAACAAAACGATCATAATCTTCAAAAGTCACTTCTGTTTGACCTGCCGCAAAACGAATAATAGACACTTCACGCTGAGGCCCTTCACTACTCAATCTATCCTCTTCATCCTCAGGTGAACCCATTAAAAAGTTGCCTTCAGGGATCACCACCATAAGCGGGCCTTTACCACCACTCTTTAACTCATCTTGAAAAACAGTGCCCGGCAACCAATTCTCTACATTTTTATCGATTAACTTTTTAACAGGCTTACTCATCATCAAAGCTATTGGGGCTGATGGAGTTGAACTATCCAATGTTATTTGAAAATCCTGCTCCTGATAATCGGCATGATTCAATCTAATTCGATAATTGCCTGTAGGTAATTTCATCCTTGGCTGGTAAACTTGACGAATATTCATCACTCGCACGCGTGCATCAGCAGGTGTAGGCTCAATTGTTAAAGCATATAAAGGCTCAGGCTTTTTCTGCTCTACCTCCTTTTCAACCGATGCAATCACCACTTCAGTGTTTACACCTTCCAAACGTTTCTGCCACACCTCTCTAGAAAAAGACTTATCCAACGCATCTGCAAAAACACTCCCTATTTGATTAGGCAAATTCAACCAAAGCTGTAACACATTACCTGGCTCACCCAACCCACTTAACTCAATCGATTGTACCCGAACCTGTTCAGTAGACAGTAACTTGGGCCTCAAACCATAACCTGCAAAAGCCACCCGGTCCGCCAACCATTGCGCTGCTTCAAACCATTTAGGTTCATAAACCAGAACAGCCACCTCTTCATCTTCAGACCAAACCAACGGGATTTTTTCTAGCAAAACATTCACCCGAATACGATCACCCACTGCTGCAATCACACTCTCAGCCAACGCAGCGGTACGCACGTTATAAACCAAGCGCACTGACACCTGCTGACTCAAGCCCCCTACATTAAAAGTATCGACTAACCAAGGAGTCAAATAAGTCCGTTGCAACTGCTGTAAGCCCAAACCTAATACGCCAACCAAAACCATAGCCATCACGCTGTTTAACACTCTACGCCACCGCTCATTGACCGGCAAAACTTTATCTACGATTCGCGGCAACTCAAAATCCAAACGCTTTGACCAAGGCCCCAACATCAATTTCACAAAAACACTGTCTTCTAGCAGGCTCTCTTTTTCTGCCCACAAAAACAGTCGACGCACTCTAAGTGTCCAATAGCGTGATGTCACTTCAAACCGAATGGGTAAGGCTTCCTGTTGCCACTGCTTATCGTCTTCTATACCTATCGCCAACAAGGGCGTATAGGCCGCTCTAATGTCACTGAGCTGTTGCTTACTCAATTGCTTTAATATCAAACGACGCAACCAAACAGGCAAACACCCCACTTGTGTCCAAGGCAACTGAGCCAGCTTCAACATACGCGCTTCTCGCTGCTGAAAAGCACTGGATAACGCTAACTGCACATCCAAAGCTCGCACCAGTACCCAACGCAATTCAGGGTACAAAGCGGCTGCACAAAAGAGTCTGTAGCCTTCTGCGCCCAAATAAGCCTTTAATACCGACAATAAGTTTTGCTGATCAGACTGAGCAGGTGCGACGGGAGAACACCACTTTTCAGCGGACTGTAATAAAGTAGGTAAAGGAAAGGCAGAGAATTTAGATTCTACCTGTGGTGCGGCCGTGATTTTGGCACAGACTTGAGCAATGCCAGCGCTATTAAAAGGCATTCTGACAATATGAGCATTTTCAAATTGTCGAATTTGCTCTGCTGGTGCAGCAGTCGTATCTAAAATGGCGGTATCAAAGCGCTGTGCAAGCGTCAATAACCACGGCACCAATTCATTCGACCACAGATCTACAAATCGACCCGCCTGACTGGTCAACAAAACCCGACTTCCTGGATGCAGCTCTAACACTTGTTCGTGTGTGTACCATTGCTGCGTCTCAAGTGCTTGCAAACGATCTGGTTCCCCTTGATAGCGATAAACGCTGACCCACAAATCACAAGCCTTTAAACGTTGCACCAAGGCATCTGTTAACGCCAAAATAGGGTCCTGCAAACCACGACAGTCAATCCATAACATAAGCTCCGGCACCTGCATACGCCGCTTAAACACAGGGCTGAAAAATCCAGCTTGGCGCACCGTTGCTTCAACACTTTGATCAATATCTAACTGTAGAGATTCTTGTGCTACTGGCGTATGCAAACGCTTCAAACCCGCCCGCACACCTGGCCCATCAAAGAGATTATCTTGCCGATGACGCAAGGCTAAATACTCCAAAGGACTGTTGGGATCACCCGCTTGCCTGTTGAGTTTGCGACGAGTACGCGTATACAATAAAATCCAAAATAATAAAATAAGTGGCAACCAGGGTAATAACAACCATAACACTTGCCATATTCCAGACAAGGCTATCACAGGACCTTCCGGCAAAGGCACATCCGGTATCAGTTCTACTTGCTCTGGTGGTTGACGTGGCAGCAGAGGTTTAATCGGCAAAATCTCTTCAGAGCCTGAAGCCGTACCTGCATTTATACTTGTTGCAATCTCCGGTTTTTCCGGCTCTACCGATATAGACTGTTTGTCTTGCAAAACAAACACCAGCACAGCGATCACTGCAATACTCAGCAAACACGCTAAGGCAAAAGGCCAAACCCTAACAACTTGATGAGCCGTCTTTTTAGAGCTCTGCTTAACAGGGGGTGCAACCGACACTGGCTTAGGTCGATCAGCCTGAGCGGCACGGCGCTGATGCGTATCCCACCATACTTTAAACAACTGCTCAAAGCTGGCTTGATCCAAGGCACTACGACAAAATAGAGGCGACAAATACAAACGCAGGCTCTGCTCATCATCCGGCAAAGCCCCTTGCGTGCGCATTTGCACCATCAAATCACTGACGTTCAACCAACGATCGGGCGTGTCACTGAAACCCTCAGATCGCAAAGCGGCATCCAATTCGGGTAAAGCATCAATCCAAGAAGGATTTTGAGTACACGGTGTCTCTTGATGTTCAGTGCTCACAAATGACACTCAACCTTTCCACTGGGCCCAAAGCGTTTTAGCTTTCGCTTGATCGTTTTTGTTTTTTAATAAAGTCACACGCATGGTGGATATGAGTTGATCCAAAGGCTGATCCACCAAACGACCTAAATTCAGGCCACCCATACCTCCTGTTGGCAACAGATAATCCAACCAATTAAGAAATTCAGACAAACCGGGCTTACGCTCCAAATACTGATCTCTTAAGAAACGAAAAAAATCTGTCGCATCTTGCACAATCATTTCTCCACCTTGACGATAACGCGCATACAAACGACTGGCGACAATACCCTGTACGGTAATGCCTTCATCAAGGGTTTCATCAAAACGATCCAAGGTTTGATCACTGAACTCTGGAAACGGCATGTGATAATAAACACAGCGACGTAAAAAAGCATCCGGTAAGGCTTTTTCTGAGTTGCTGGTCATGATAATAATAGGCCGAAAGTCGCTGCGCGTTGCTGATAAATAAAATCGGTTACATCGCTTAGAAGAAAATTTTTTATCCTCATGTCCATCACTGCCTGCTAATTCGGGAATATCAAAACACAAATCTTCAATTTCACTGAGCAAGTCATTGGGCACATCACGCGGGGCTTTATCAATTTCATCAATCAAAACCACTGATCGACAAGGCTCGGCAGGGTGTGTGGCTTCATCAATAGCTGGACCCAAAAGACGTTTAATTTCTTCTCTTGGGTAGGTGTATAAGATAGCCTGACCCAATGCTTTAAATTGAATGTACCAACGAGGGTCTATCTCACCTTGATCTTTAGCCGCACGAAAACGACCCAAAGTATCAAAATGATAGAATAAATCCTTGCTTTGCGTATCGGATTTGATGACGTAACGCAAAGGCTCTCCCAACCCCATCTCCCAAGCCAGACTGTACGCCAAACTGGATTTCCCAATCCCAGGTTCCCCCGTCAATAGCAAGGGCATACCCAAACGCAAGGCAACATCCACCGCAGCCACCAGACCCTGACCGGCTCGGTAACCCTTCGGTGTTTTTAATTGTTCCACACTGATTTTAGGGAACACTTGTGGTTCTTTGGATTGAATACCTTTACCTTGATAAAACCTCTCAACTGACATACTCAATTACTCTCCAAATTTCTTTAAATGACGTTCCCGACTGTCTCTTAATACATTTGAAAAATGAGGTTTGACTTCCTCATAACTCAATGGTTTTGAATCAGGCAAACATTGCGCTAGGGACTGTGCAAGATTTTCGCAACAAAACTTTTGTTTAAAATGCACTTGGGCACGCTGCGGCATGTCTGCCATAAATCCCCTTAGGTCATCCTCTTTAATGGCCGTTAAGGGCGGCAAAATCGTTAGGAATTTTTTCGACAACTTACGTTTCCACAAACGAAGATGCATAATCATTTTTTTGCCTTGATCCAACTCATCGGCATTATAAGGAATGATAACGAAAAACGGATGACGCAACTGCAACTGTGCTTGATCTAAGCGCTTAAATTCAGACAAAACCGATTCAATTTGAGCCACTGTTTTTCCTGTACGCACTGAAGAAAAGGTCACTACTTTAGGCCCTTGGGCATACTCCAACCACTCTTCAATGCGTCGACCTAGCAGATTTTCTTCCAACAGCTGTTTGAAACCAGCTTGAGCAAAGCTGCCAGCTGTAATGTGACGCACACTTTGCAATGATTGCTCAACAGAGCTAAGCCCGTCCTTATCCATATGCAGGAGCATTTTATATTTCTCAGCTAAGTAGCCAGGCAAATCCTTGCCTCGACTTTGCACCACAAAACAGTGAAAATTCGTCGGTTGCCGAGCCCTATCACCTAGACACGCCATCTGTTCAAATCGGTTTAACATACGAAACAAACAATCAATGAGGCTGGCTTCACGCTCTTCCTCAAAGGGCAATACCATTTGCAATTGCTGAGTTGGAATCATATGTGCAATTTTTTCGCCAGGCTCACGCGCGACTAACATTCCCAGCACTCGATTGCGCTCAACATTAAAGACGGGACAGCCACTAAAGCCCGGCAATACTTCACGCTCTGGGCAATCTATTTGTATTTGATGGTTACCTAAAGGACCTTTACACTCACCATCAATCCACCGACCCTGGTCAATGCACAATTGTTTTTCAGGATCATATCCAAAACCAAAGAGGCTGACTTGGCCACGCATTTCAGGTTCCATCCAATTTTGCGCCACACCTGCAGCCCCTGAATACGGGCGCTCCAGTTTTAGTACCGCTATGTCGGCCAAAGCAACCTCAGCGACAGGATACCAAGCAACCACTTCAGCCAAGACTTTAGCAGGATTCGCAATACCGATACCCACTGAGATTCTTTCTCCAACCAAGTCCAGATCATGAGAGCTCTTCTCTTCTTCTATGCCCAGCGCAGCTGTAATAACATGAGCACACGTTAAAATATAAGAACGACTCGCCAAAAAACCTGTGGCTGCAATTTGAGTCAACGAACCTGCATCATCTTCACGATAATAAATACGAACAATGCAATCGCTTAAATCGGTTGGCACCACTACTGATCCTTGTCATTTTCCCACTTTAAAGTCACTTTAAAGTTCACCTCACTGTTAGCACTGGCTAATATCACACCAGTTGATGCATTCAGCTTAACACCGAACTCCATTTGAATTTCTTTAGGTGTATTCAACTCCTTTAAAGCTTGTAAGACCGTTTCTGCCGCTGGACGAATCTTTGCAGCCACTTGACTTAAGCTTTGACTGGCTTTTTCAATCTTATCAACCGTTTTAGCCTTACGATTGATCAACTCTCTACCTCCCATTGACGAGTTTAGCTCTGCTTGATCAGTTTCAAACACAATACTCGCCCCATCATCTAAAGTGAATTCTACCAGTTGCTTCGTCATAAGCGCTTGTCCTTCTTGACACAAATAAATTAAGAAAAAATACACAGATTATTTGAATTGTTTTCGATTGGCCAGTGTGGCATATTTACATCAAATACTAGAAAAGAGCGATTAGCCAAGGAATGGGGACAAAATAACTTTAACATTTGGAGCGGATGCTTGTCTGAGCGAAGCGAGTTCAGCAGCGGAAAATGTTAAAGTTATTTTGTCCCCATTCCCAATCAATAAAAGTTTGTAAGCAGCAATCTGGGTTCACCCACCAATGCTCAACCGGAATTTTCTCAGCTACTTTACACATATCCCCCCATTGTTATTCCCCAAGATTACAAATAATACAAGAGTAGAAAAGCCACTTTGGGCAAGACATATTCACATCATACCGGCATACAAGTGCTCCACTAAAAGTAAACTATAAAACTTCAAACCTTTTAAGTTTATCAAGCAGAATTTTATAACACAATCAAAAAACAAACGAACTATTTATAACTTTTTGATAATAAAATTATTTAAGAAATTTTTTTATCAAGATTTTTTAGCAGACAATCCAACTCTCACCCAACCCCCAACACAAACATAAAATATCATTAGCAACAACACAAACAACTAGTATATACTCCGCATCCCAAACAAAAAATCACGAAACTTAAAACTCTTAAAACGATAAACAGGAATA
>JANQJO010000038.1 GCA_028281605.1 Pseudomonadales bacterium | reverse complement strand
CATCATCACACAATCTAGTTTAAATATACATGAACATTATTCTTGACAGTAAGGCTATTAAAATATTGGAACTGAAATTAAGGCTGTCCTTGTTTAGTCGTTGTTTAGTCGGTCGTTGTTTAGTCGAAATTAGGCTGTCCTTATTTAGGTCGCTGTCCTTATTTAGCTCTTATTTAGCTGATTTCTCGGGACAAGTATAAACAGGAATTTATTTCGTGCTCGTTCCATAGTAAAAATAGCGGTGCTCAGAGTTGTGAATTAGAATTGGTAACAGTTGTTAATTAAATCTTTTGGCAAAAGTTGATTGTAAAACAGAAACGCTTTTATTTTTTCCTGAACTACGAGCGCTGATTTGATAGTAAACTACACCGGGTGTTTGTGTCGCATAGTCCATGCTTAATGACAGACTGTCTCTTTTAAAAGCTTTTTCTTCAATGACGATGTTAGGGGGTGTGCCGACATCAGTCACAGAGGGAACTTCAGTGCCGTATCGTTGCCACCATGCTTTGGGTTGTTGCAGCCAATGTAAATCAGTGGTGTTGACAACAGCTTCCAAGCTGTTTAGAAGGTAAATGACTTGCTCATCGGTCGATTTTTCAGTGTCTTTGTTTGGTTGGGTTAAGATAGGTTGTTGTACTAATAATGATAGAGTATTTTCACCTTCTCGTAGAGCTGACTCTGCGTCTTCAAAGGCCAGAATACTAGCTTTATAGTTGCTGGTTTTTTTACCGTTAATAAAGGTGTCGAAGAATGTAGAAGTACTGACGATAGTCGTCAATAATAAAAATATAAGGGTGAGGATTAACGTGCTACCTTTTATTTTTTTTAACATAATTTTCTCGATTCTTTTTCTCGGTGCTAAGGCAATCGGTTGCGTACGCTGAGTGTTTCAGTGAACATTTCTCGTAGACGCTGATCTTCATATTGTGTGATGTTGCCAAAGACATCATTAAAAGTTTGTACCTTAGTCACTGGATGTACATTCACTGAAGATTCCATAATAGCTGAAATTTTTATCGCAAGTATATTGGTTTGTAAGGTACTTAGCTCACTTGTTGCAACATATTGGTTAACAACTTTGTCTGCATCTTTGTCAACGCCAAAGGCAAAATCTATTTGCCCTAATTGATCTGTTAGCCAAACTGTTTCAGTTGTACAAATAGGTTTATTTTCTACTGATAGGTTGGTACAAGATACTTCACAAGTTAAGGTGGAAGTTTCAATTTCGTAGATTAAGCTTTGTGTGACAAGCTCATGAGGTTGATGGCTTTTGCCTAAGCAGTCTGTGACAAAAGGGTCAGATTCACCTTGAAATCTAGTGTGTAAGGAAACTTTTTCTGCAGAAGTTTCAATGGCTATTACTTGATCTTCTATAAATAAGGTGTCGGTAGGAAATATGGTTTTTGAATCTTGTAACAAACCTTCTTTGTTTCGATAACCTGCTTGCCCTACGCTATTGTTGAAAATTTGAATGACCGTACGTCCCTCTTCTTGTAATTGAGTTTGGTTGCGGTTAACAGAAAAAGTCATTTGGCTACTCATGTAAGCTTGTATCATGGCGGAAGTGAAAATAACACTAATGGCTAGAGCAATTAATAATTCAATAAGAGTTAATCCTAAATAAGACAGGCACAATGAGCCCTCAATTTTTTTTGTCTTGTTTAAATAAAGCATGCTGAACTTCCTGTATTGTCTTTGCTACAAACCCTTGTTTTAATTGTCAAACAACTTTGATTTGTTTGTTCTTGTTGGCACGAAGAATTTACAAGTAATGCTTTGTGTTCTTTCCAAAAGAGTGAAATGCTTAAAATAGGTTCATTAAAAGTAACTTCAACGCTGCTTTTGGGAAGTGCTTGATCTACACGGGTAAGCCATTGTTGTAAATCTTTTTTGCCTAAGTCGCTGGGTGAACAATTTTGACAATCAACGTTATTTGATTCAGCTGAATCGCTGCTACCTTTGAAGTTGTAAGCACCCATTTGTAAGCCTATGATATTTGCTCTTGCTTGATTTAGAAGGCCGGTAGATAAAAATAAAGCCTGTGTTTTATAAGTGCTGGATTTTGAAACAGTCAGAGAGTTTATTTGTAAGATAAGAAAAGTGCCGATACTGACTGCTAAAATAAATGCAGAAATGAGCATTTCTACAAGTGCAACCCCTCTCTGTGTTTGTTTTGGTAAATATAAAAATTTATTTTTTCCCATAGTTTAGGCCTTGCAGAGATTTTCAGTGGGTACTGAATTTCTTCTTATTCTTCCTGCTAAGTTGAGATTGATTGGTTTTGTTATTTGCTGTAGATTTTTGCCTGCTTTATTACAAACTTGAAATAGGCTAGATTGTTTTAAGGTGCCATCTGGTTTAAAGGTTATCTGTGCTGTATTGGCTCTTAGTGTTAAAGTCGAGGTGGCCCTTTTTTGTGAAAAAATAATAGCCTCAGTGTCATTAGTATTGAAAGGTTTACCTTGTTCATTTAATACAGCTTTTATGATCCATCCTGCATGCCAGTTATCGACATCATTATCACAATTGATTTGGTTCTGGCTGGGGCATAATACGATATCACTGCTGCGTTTAATGGCTTCTGTTTTAGCCAAATTAATAGCGTTTATCAACGTGCCCTCAAGTTGTTTTATTCTGTTTTTTTCTATCGTCCTTGTAAAGGACCCGCTGGTAAAAGATAGGGTCAAGGCCAGTATGGCTATACTGATGAGTAACTCACTGAGAGTCATGCCCAAGATCGATCGACTTGAATGCGGTAGTTCACTGTTTTTCATTTTTTTTTATTGTTTTGTATAATGGTTTTTTGTATTGGGAGCAATTAATAGAAATCTTTAATAGGTATCAATGGTAGCACAGCTGTTTTTTTTATAGATCTACATAAAGTGACGTTTTGTTGGTCTTTTGTGGGGTGTGTTCTTATTGCATTCTAATATGTGATGCATGAGTTAAGAATTATTTTGTATTCGTTCCTAAACGTGCTTCTTTAAGCTGTTCGTTTTGTCTTCGAATGACATATTGTATCAATAGCTCTTCTTCAGAAGCTTTAAGTGCTTCGAAATTTAAGCGTAACAGATAATGATTTAGGTTTTGCTTGTATTCACAACTGATGACTTTTCCTTGCGTATGTAAGGGGGTGTTAAGTGGTGGTAGCAGTATTGAGATAAACAATAATTGGTTGATACTGTATTGTGTGCTTATTTCACATGCTATACCGCATGCACTAATGCTTACTTGCTGATAAGTATAAGGGTTGCTGTGATGTGAATTTGGGTTTGTTTGAAACAAGAGATTAATTTTTTCGTTTAAAATTTTCAAGGTATTACTGGTGTCTGGCATGCGTACTTTAAGTTTGTTGATAGCTAGCTTAAATTGATTTTCTAATTGTTCAAATTTGTGGTAATCTTGGCTTTGATCGCCTGCTTCAGGCTCTTTTTCTTGTGTATGAATATCAATGGCCAGTGTGTCTTGTATTCTCACATAGCGCCTTCGTTCAGTTTGATCGTTCATAAAGATAACCTTGTGCTCTAAGGATTAGAAAATTTCATCATCTGAGAATTCAAAATGAGCCGGTGCTTCTTTTGCTTCTATTTCATCTATCATATTATCTATTTCTGCTTTGTCTATTTTGTCTAATTCTTTTTGTACTCGTTTTTCAATACTGTCTTTACTGACTTCTTCTGAGTCGTACACTTCAACTTTCTCGTCTTTTTTTTCTGGTCCTTGTTCAATGATAATTTCAACACGTCTATTTTTAGATCTGGCTTTTCTAGTTTTTTTATTGACTAAAGGTTTAGTATCAGCCATGCCGACGATGGTGAAACGTTTTTTGTCAATACTATTGTCTTTAAATAATTCATGTGCTACTGAAACAGCACGACTGGAAGAAAGTTCCCAATTACTGCGAAAGCGAGGTGTATTGATAGGAATGTCATCTGTATGACCTTCTATGTAAAAACGTCCTGGCATGTCTTTGATTATAGATCTTATTTTATCCATGATGGGTATAAATTCAGATCTTAAGGTGGCTGAACCTGAGGGAAATGAGCCATTTTCTTTGACTCTAATGACAATTTTTTTTCCTCGACTTTCGACTTCTATTTTGCCGCTTTGGATTTGTTTTTCTAAGTTGCTGGCCAATCTGGCAGCGTCTTTTTGTGCGGCTGCAATTTGCATCTGCACTTTATCGGTAGAGATGTCTGTGGACTCTCTAGAGCCTTTGTTTTTATCATTGTTTTCACCTTCTTTATTGGTGCCTGCATTACAGTTTACTTCGAGTGTGCTTTTGGTAAAGTCAGTGGTTGATTGTTTGACTTCATTTAGAGGGGTTGGTTTAGGGCGACCAGGGCTGAATTCTTTGGCAATGATGCTGGTGCCTTTAGGAATATCTTTAACCTTAATTTGATTTTGGACACCAAAAGCTGAAGCCATAGAGCCTGCTACTTGTTTGTATTTTTGGATATCCATTTCTGAAAAGGCCAGTAGCAGTACGAAAAAGCACATGAGTAGTGACATTAAATCGGCAAAGGTCATCACCCAAGCGGGTATACCGGCTGGGCATTCGGTTTCTTCGCATTCACATTCTTCGGAGTCGCTCATGATAGCTTAATAACTACTTATCGTCTTCTGTTGCGCGCTTTGAGCTGGGGATATAAGTTTGCAGCATGCCTTGTACTACCCTTGGATTTTGACCGGCTTGGATGGCGGTGATTGAATCAATGATCATAGCTTGAATACGGCTTTCTTCATTGATACGTAAGGTTAGTTTGTCGGCAATGGGAAGAGCGATCATATTGGCCAGCATTGCACCGTATAAGGTGGTTAAAAGGGCCACAGCCATGGCTGGCCCAATGGACTTTGGATCATCCATAGCTGAGAGCATTTGTACAAGGCCAATTAAGGTTCCGATCATCCCCATAGCTGGCCCGACGTCACCAATGTTGGTAAAAATTTTTGCGCCCCATTCATGGCGTTCTACAGCTAGTTTCATATCTTTATTCAGTAGATTACGGACCACTTCAGGATCATGGCCATCTACCAGCAAAGAAATGCCTTTTTGTAGAAATTCATGACTGACTTCTTTGCCTTCCAATGCTAATAAGCCACCTTTGCGAGCAGTATCGGCTAATTCAACAACTTCTTGTAATAAATCTTCTGGGCTGATTGTTTTAAATTTGAAAGCTTTACCTGCGATACTAAATGCCCCTAAAAATTGGCCCAGAGTAAATTTCATGAGTACGGCAAAGATGGTTCCGCCCAACACTACCAATAAAGAAGGAATGTTAACGAACACCAATATGCTGCCGCCTAGCAGCATGGCTACGATAACAATGGCAAAAGCTCCAATGAGTCCTAGTAGGGTGGCTATATCCACGAAAGACTCCTTTCTGTCGTGAAAATACTGGTGTTGTTTAGCATCGTCCTGATCGTTATTTTTTGTCCGTTTTTCAATCTGTTTGGATGGAGCTTGACGTTTATATGAGCCCTCAGTAAACAGTTTAGCTGTTGATGATTAATAAATCATCAAGGATGGCAGTAAGATATCTTTATTTTTTCATGTGTATGCGTAGCTATTGATTGGGCAAACTGATATGGTGTGTCTTTTAAAGTGTTCATAGAAATTGTATTTTCACGGTAAGAGGAATGGGTATGGCCACAGCTAAGCCTTTTCGTTTTGATAAAGCGACTGAAGATCTTGAACGTTTGGTGGAGCAGCTTGAATCAGGCTCTTTGAGTTTAGAAAAAGCACTCGAAACGTTTGAGAAGGGTGTTAAGTTGACTCGAGAGTGTCAAAAGGCTTTGCAAAGCGCAGAGCAAAAAGTGCAAATCTTGATGAAATCAGAAGGCATGGAGGTTTTTATTGGGTCTGATGGTGACGATGAGCCAGAAAGTGATTGACTCAGGTTGCACTGCGTTTCAAAGCTATATAAAGCGTTGCCAGGATCAGGTCGAGACAGCTATGCGGGCCTGTTTAAATGCTCAAACAGGCTGTGCTGCTGCTTTGGCTGAGGCTATGGTTTATGCCACTTTTAATGGTGGCAAACGAATTCGACCTGCTCTAGTTTATGCTACTTATGAGACTTTTGGAGGACAATGGTCTGTGGTGGATGCTATTGCTGTAGCCGTAGAATTTGTACATTCTTATTCTTTAGTACACGATGATTTGCCAGCCATGGACGATGATGAGTTGCGTCGTGGCAGACCAACCTGCCATATTATTTTTGGTGAGGCGATGGCTATTTTAGCCGGTGATGCTTTGCAAAGTTTGGCCTTTGAGGTGTTGGTGACAGGGCTTATTAATGTAACCGATCAGCGGCATTCTTCTGGGCTTGAGCTTGGTATAGAACAAAAGCTCAATGTGATTAAGACCTTAGCTGCTGCCAGTGGCACTTCAGGTATGGCAGCCGGCCAGGCTTTAGATTTATCGGCTACTGGGCAATCGCTTAAAGAAGCTGATATTTTATTGGTGCATAATTTAAAAACGGGTTGTTTGATCAAGGCCAGTATTGAAATGGGGGCGTTGGCTGTAGAAGGTATCATCGATACTGACTTAGCTGCATTGGTTGAATTTGGGCGTTGTATTGGTTTAGCCTTTCAAATTCAAGATGATATTTTGGATGAAGTGGGTAAAACGGAGCAGTTGGGTAAACCCGCTGGCTCTGATAAAGGGTTAAGAAAAGCCACTTACCCTGCTATTATGGGTCTAGATGCGGCTTATGACTTGGTCAGGGTATTGTTAGATCAAGGTTTGAGCGCATTGCAGGACCTGTCTGTACCAGCGCCTCGTTTAGAAGAAATTGCTTGCTTTTTAGTTGAGCGAGATCATTGAGCCTTATCGTTAAAATAATGTAGAAACTAATGTAGAAGTAGCCATGAAAATTGAAGACCGTTGATGGTGGACAGTAATTAATATGATTTTTACAGAAATACCGACAACCAGACCGTTAACACCTTTGCTGGATCAGGTGGTCTTGCCGCAAGACTTACAAGCTTTTGAGCGTGAGCAGCTGGATCAATTGGCTGCAGAGTTAAGAGCTTTCTTACTCTATACCGTAGGGCAAACAGGGGGGCATTTTGGTGCAGGTTTGGGGGTGGTTGAATTGACCATTGCTTTGCACTATGTATTGCAGTTACCTGAGGATCGTTTGGTATGGGATGTAGGTCATCAAGCTTATCCGCATAAAATTTTGACCGGGCGGCGCGAGTTTATGCATACATTGCGACAAAAAGGAGGGCTGAAAGGCTTTCCATCACGCAGTGAGAGTCCTTATGATGCCTTTGGGGTAGGGCATTCGAGTACTTCAATCAGTGCTGCTTTGGGTATGGCATTGGCTTTGGCTCTGCAAGGTAAGAAACAACATGCGGTGGCAGTGATTGGTGATGGAGCGATGACTGCAGGTATGGCGTTTGAAGCTTTAAATCATGCGGCACACTGCCGAGCGAATTTATTGGTGGTGCTTAATGACAATCGTATGTCGATTTCTGAAAATGTTGGGGGCTTGTCAAATTATTTTGCCAGAATTTGGTCGAGTAGAACTTACAATGCCTTGCGTGAGAGCGGCAAAAAAGTATTGGAAAATATGCCTTCAGCCATGAGTTTTGCGCGTAAAACCGAAGAGCATATGAAAGGTTTGGTCTCGCCAGGGACTTTATTTGAGGAGTTGGGTTTTAATTATATTGGCCCGATTAATGGGCATGACTTACAGAAAGTTATTGATTATTTGTTGCGTATTAAAGATTTATCAGGGCCGCAGTTGTTGCATGTCGTCACGCAGAAAGGTAAGGGGTTTAAGCCTGCCGAAGATGATCCAGTGGGATATCATGCTTTAAATAAGTTGGAGCGACTGAAAACTAAGGGGGGCGAACTGGTTGATGAGCGTGTAAAAGAGCGTAGTGCTTGTGATACTCATATTTTAGAGGCTTTAAAACTAGGGAAAAAACAAAAGTATTCAAATGTGTTTGGGCAATGGCTATGTGAAATGGCCGGCGAGGATGAACGAATAGTGGGGATTACGCCGGCCATGTGTGAGGGGTCGGGTATGGTCACTTTTGCCAAGGCCTTTGCGGATCGTTATTTTGATGTTGCCATTGCTGAACAGCATTGTGTTACCTTGGCTGCGGGCATGGCGTGTGAGGGGTTAAAGCCAGTTGTAGCTATTTATTCGACTTTTTTGCAACGGGCTTATGATCAATTAATACATGATGTGGCATTGCAAAATTTAGATGTGTTGTTTGCAATTGATCGGGCAGGATTGGTGGGTCAAGATGGCCCGACGCATGCGGGTAGTTTCGATATCAGTTATTTGCGCTGTATTCCAAATATGGTGGTGATGACGCCTTCGAATGAGTTGGAATGTAGAAATATGTTATATACGGGCTATTTGTATCCTGGACCGGCTGCTGTAAGATATCCTAGAGGTGAAGGGATCGGAGCTTTGTCGGACAAGCTGGACAACGCTATGAGGCAATTAGTGATAGGAAAGGCGATTGTCAGGCGCAGGGGTAAAGTTGTTGCTTTACTGGCTTTTGGATCTATGGTGAATGTGGCTTTAAAGGCGGCTCATATCATGGGAGCGAGTGTTGTTGATATGCGTTTTGTAAAACCTTTGGATGAATCTGTGATTTTAAACATGGTGGCTACGCATGATTTGTTGGTGACAGTGGAAGAAAATGCGGTTACAGGTGGAGCTGGTTCGGTCGTCAATGAATTTTTAGTTGAACATGCTTGTTTGTCGCCCTGTATGAATTTAGGTTTGCCGGATGCTTTTGTTGAGCATGGTACACCTGAGGAAATGCTAGCAGAGTGTGGTTTAACAGCTGAGCAGATTGTTGAGACTATTACCAATCGTTTATATTTGATGCAGGTTGGTCATACGGCTGGGGAGGTACTGGTTTGAGCGGTTCCATAGTTGGGGTTGGTGAAGACAACGCTGTAGCAGACCACATATTATCCTTCCCGGATATAGTACAAGGGGTCATGTCTCAAACGAGTGTACTGTGCTTCAGAGATATAGCCAGATTGGGTAAGACATGTAAAACATGTAGAGACATATATTACCAAGAGTATAAAATGAAAGGCATCACACCTTTTGGGCAATGTGTAAGAGAATCAGTTGGCGCATTAAAAGGAGAGGAAAAAAAGCAGGCTTTGCAGATATTAGACAAATTAAAGATCTGCTCGTATTTAATGGAAGGGCTTATGTCTATTGAAAAAAGCTCTACAGCTGGTAGAGAGTTCGATTTTCCTAGTTTTTTGAAGGGAGGAATCGAAAAAGGAGTCAATATGCTAACATATCGTGCTAAAAATGTAATTGCTTCATCATCAATATTAAGGCGTTCAATATTAATGGTAAAAGCAACAATAGAACCGATATCTTATTTATTCTTAAGGCATAGGCAGATTATGGATGCAGGAATGAACATCGTAACTGCTTTAGTAAGTGTATTAGCGAGTACAAACATAGTGTATCATGGGGTATCGATGCTGTTAGGAACACCTGAATTGAGAGAGAATATGATGCCATTAGAGGCTTTGCCAAGTTTAATTTTACTCCTAATGATGCCGCTTACGCTTGTAGTAATATGGTTTGCGATAGAATTAGGTTATAGTATTTTAATACCCAAGCTCATAGAACAAGCATCTGTATCTGATCGAGTTCAGACTAACAATGACACTCTTTTAGACGATATGAAGAGTCATACGCTATCAACTCTTCAAGCATTAATCACCACTAGAAGAAAAGATGATCTTATTGATTTAATATTTATCAAACATTGAGGGTGTGGCTTAATTTTTTAGCAATTTTGCCCCATACTTTTTCTCTCTCCTGTTATATGCCTTGTTGCCTGAATTGATCAAAGCAAGGGCTATTAACAGCCTGTTTCATTGATATGCGCTTCTTGGGGTTACTGTCCAGCAACTGCATTGTCACTTCAATAGGAGAGAGCCCTTTCAATCTATCTGTGTTTTTGAGTCTATGCCAATTATTGTCTGTTTGCTTTCGACTGCGAATAAATTGTTTGTAAGTGAAAAGCTGTTTATTTTTAATAAAAGGTAAAATTGCTAAAAGTTTTCGTATACGAATACTAATGGAAAAAGGGAATTTAACATGCAGTTTTTCGCTGAAGAAAGTGTTTGCTAGTTCTCGTGAATCTTGGTATGGATCATGATCCGAGCATGATGAATTTTCCCTCCTGCTGGATGAAATTTGCCCTCTGTAGTAGAGCTCATGCGCTAATGTAAAACCCATGTCAAAGCAGTCATCTCCTGCTTTTTGTTCAATGATCATTTTTTCTTGAGTTTCTGGATAACCGTTGGCTGTAGACATATATTTTGAATCTAAGAGATGTTGTCTCATGCAGCCTAACGGAGTTGCATCAGGATTTAAGTGTATTCGGCGCCCTAGAGCGAAATCTATTGGTACAATTTCAGGCAAGCAGTTAGGCTTTTCGATACAAATCATATTGTCTGGCTTGATATCGCAGTTTGCTATGCCTCTCATGTGAACTTTTTCCATTCCTTGAAGCATGGCATAGGCAATACGATTTTTCCATTCTATTTTTTCTTCAGTTGATTCAAAAGGGGTAAAGTATGGCGTGTTACTGGAAACTTCTGAGTTTTCATCTGATGCTTCATTTAAAGCTGTGGAGCATGTAGATGAATTCTCATCCCAATCTAGTTTTTCATGAAGTATATTATGAAGAGAATTTCCTGGTATCCAATCACTGATCCAATAAGCAGTGCCATAGTCTTTAACACGAGAAGGATAAAATCGGTCTTTCTGGATAACACTCGTATCAGCATACCTTGAATATCGATTGAGTTGTTTTGACAGTTGATATTCGTTTTCTAAAGACACTATACCACCATCATAACCAATATCTGTTTTGACTTTTTTCAACTCACCTGGAACAAGAGTAGGGACATTGCTAGAATTGAACAACCTATCCATTTTCTGGGCTACAGTTATGATGTTCCCACGATGCTCACCTAGTTCAAGTTCGATTTCGTCTTGTTCATTTTTTTCAGGTAATTGGATCTTGAATAAGTCCTGCAATTTTTTTGCTATAGCCAAATCCGCTGTACTGTCAGAGAGTTTATAAATGATTTTGTATATTTCACCTGGAATTTCAGCAAGCTCTCTCTTGCACATAATTAATTGATGATTTAATTCAGGATAGTCTTGGGGGTGCAAACAACTACCAGCTTCTGAAAAAGAAGATTTATCTTCTTTTATCTGTAAGCGATCTTTTTCTGGGTTTGGCTCGTAATGTTCTAGTCCTTTTCTCTCACGCTCTGAATCTAAAAGTTGAGCTGGCTTGAATTCTAAACTAGTGGTTATTTGTATAATACTTCTCATTGCAAATTCAGTGACTTCATTACTGTATTGCGGCAAAAGTTTTTCTTTAATGCACCGCAGTAAGTCGTCAGGTTTACATATGCCTAAATAAAAACACTCTTCCAAATATTTCCTAATTTTCGGCCTAATCTCTCTAATGTTTTTTAAATTGATTTGTGCCTGAGGCGACTGTGTTATCGTTTTTAAAAAATCATAAGGGTCTATTGAGCGAGGAGGCGGAGGAGAAACCCCAATGCATTTGTAAAGATAATGTATTGATCGCTTGATTGTTTCGGTAATGTAAGTTATCCACTCATTTATTGGTTTGAGAGTTTGGGTAAAATTAATATTATGCATATTGATCACCGTTACTCTGTAACTTGCGCACAGGACAATCGAATCAAGTCTAATCTCACTTTGATTCTCACATTTTCATCTGCTTTATTAATATATTTATTTAATTCCTTGAATGATTTGAAGCCTTGTCGGGATAGATAAGCGCGTTCTTTTTGAATATCTTCTGCTCCTTTTGGAAATTGTTGACGAATATAGTTTGGCTTATCTTCATCCTTTTTTGAAAAATAACACTGTGCAATTTGAGCAGCTGATCGCAATGCTAACAGTTCGATTTTTTCTTTTTTTATTTTTTCAAAGATTGCTCCTAATATAGCCAGGTGGTTATCCATTTTGGAAACGTTAAATTTTTTAAAAGCTATTTTTAAGGGTGCAGAAATGACCGATGGAAGACCAGCCAATGCTCCAGCTGATTCAGCCACAGCAACTAACAGTGTTTGTAGACCACTAAGTTCTGTGTTAAATTGAATTACATCTTTAGGTAATGTATAAGTATGATATATAGATAACATAACTTTTTCAAAGTTATCAAGATAGTGCTCCACAATGGGTGGGGCAAGTGAGATTAACTTGTTTCTTAAATCATCTAGAACCTCACTTTCTAAGGCAGCGCTATCAGTTCGGCGCTCAGAAGATAGAATAATATTTGAAGTTGTTAAGCTATCTAATCGAGCCCCTTTTATCAGTAATTCATCCAAAGTACGCTGAGTTCCGACATGATCTTTATTTTTGAAATAAGTGTTAAATGCTAAGCTTAGAGGAGAAGGAGAATTACTTTGGTCAGTCACTCTGAAATTGGCATTTAGCCCCCAGCCGAGTAAGGCTTTTACCATAGTAGCATTAGCAGCATGCGCTGCAAACAGCAGGGGTGTCATTTGGTTTTTTGGGTGAGGTTCATCAAATGGTAAGGTAGCACCTCTTTGGTGGACAAGAAATAAATCTATCATCTCAGAATCTGAATTGTGTAATGCCACAATATCAATGGGTGAAAAACCGTGTTGGTTTCTTGTGTCCAATGCTTGTGCTGCAGCTGCACTCATACCGATTGGTGAATTTTCTATTTCTTGTCCAGTAGCTTGTAGATAACGTTGCAGTACTTTACTAAGTCCTGGCCGCCCAGCAATACGATGCAGGGCATTATTGCCTTCTTGGTCTTGTTTTGAGACAAATTCAGGATTATTTTCAATAGTTTTGTCAATAGCTTGTAATAATTGTGTTAGTTTTTCTTCATAATCGTTTTTTGTGAAAGGTGTTTCTTCTTTTTGGAGTTGGTCCCAGGCATTTTTAGCAAGTGTAGTATAGCTTTCAATGTCTGTGATATCATCTGGTGTTGAAGTCCAAAAATTCCAAAATGAGGCACCTTCTGGTATTTGATCGGCGGCATGCTGTTGATTGTCTACAGTACTTCCTTCTGAATACACTGAGGAAGTTTCAGCAATGGGTACTGTGGAAGGAAGTGCGTTATCATCGATATTTGTTGTTGGTGCATAAAGCTGTTCTTCATCATCAACGCTACAAAAAACAGCAGGTGTGTAGTCTGGTAATCCTCCTTCTGTTTGCAAGCGTCGATAAGTTTCGTCAATCAGCTTAACCAGTGCTTTTTCTGCTTCATTCAACTGGCTTTTTGGAAATTGTAGTGACAAATCGTACAAAGGTGTGAAATGACAAAAAGCGCCATGTATCACTGCGGCTGAGCGCAGGGCAGATTCATATTCCTCAGTTGCGGCTTCCAATAGTTTTCTTAATCGTTGTGTTTCTAGATATTTTGGACCTGAATGCAAATTAGTTTCAGTGAAACAAGCATTGTGCTCTTGTCTTATTCTATCTTTAACACTTTTTAGATGACCCAATTGGTTGAGCATCAAGCTAAGGGGTGTGTGTCCTTGTTGATTGAGTCTATCGTATTCAACTGATTTTCTATGTCGTTTTTCACGTTTGACGTTGCTGCTAGTAGCTTTTTTATTTTTAAGAAGTTCCATTACAACACGATCCTGAAAAAACCTTGCTGCCAAATGCAGGCCCGTGTTTTTCCCCTGGCTTGTTCTACTCTGCAAGATAGCACCTAATTTTGAGGCTTTAATGAAAAGTGATGCCACATTTGCATGGCCAAGCTGACAAGCCCATAAAAAAGCATTGTAACCCTTTTCATCTTTGATGCTCTTGCTAGGTTTTATAGCTGTATGACAAAGCATGGTTTCTACAACTTCGGCATGACCTTTTTGAGAAGCCAAAGTCAACGCTGTTCTACCATCGCTTGTACTGACGGTCAAATTTGGTGATGCACCTGCCACCAATAAATCATCTACCATTTGATGGTGTCCTCTTAGTGCAGCAATTTGCAAAGGTGTTAATGGAGGTACTCTTTGTTGAGAAAGTGTAAAAGAAGTATCTCTACCATCAACTTTGGCACCCACATTGATCAGCGCACTAGCGGTATCACGGCTGCCAATATAAGCTGCTATATGTAAAGGTGTATAACCGGCTTTATTCATTTTCATCACTAGAACAGCTTTTTGAGGACCCAATGCTTTAGCAAGCACAGAAAAAGTACCAGATAAAGCTGGGTAAGATGCTACGCAATGAAAAAAAGAGTCACCTCCTGGTTGTTGGGCCCAGTTCATCAATGATGACTTGAAAGGGAAAGGATTATGTCTTGCATACGACTCCAGAGTTTTTATAAAGCCATCATGAGCAATGAAATTTTTATCAAACATGTCAAGCAGTATAGTTAAATTACTTTGTGGGTCCCTGTCTGGTGACATGTTTAAAGCTTGAAAAGAGCTCACGCTATATATCTTGGTTTGACCCTGACCTTGGTGTACTGGGCAAATCAGGCGTTGATGAACGTGGTGGGGGTGCTGAACTTTGACCGTAATAATTTTCCGATGTGACACCTTCTTCTTGTGTTGGTGTAGCAATCAAGGGGCGAGAATAGGATGATTTGTATGATGTTCCAGAAGCCTGATCGCTACACATCTTTTGAATACCTCACTTACGATTATCTAATGAAGACTTTAATGAAGTTGTTTTTTTTTAGTGTTTATCTACAATCCAATGAGAGTGCTGATAGTAGGGTAGCCATTATATATGTATGGTTAACTCTATTGAAGTAATTTTCACAATAATATTGCGTGAGAGCCAAAATTTTCTGTTCAAAGAAGCTGTCTCTGGATCGATTTTATTTAGTCAGTTAATTTATGAAACTTCAACAGATTTCTCTCAATATGATGTATTTTTAGGCAGCTTGATAGCCGTACTGGATATATTTGTCCCAAAACTGTCCCTGTTAAGACCTAGTTATAATTCATCGGGATTTCAGGATACAAAAGACTGGTTTAAAGGTATAGGTTATTTGCCTTAGTTCTTTTAGAGCTATTTTACCATTCAAAATAGAGTACCCCAAAAATACGCCAAAGTTTATTTGAAGTCTAAGATGTATAATGAACCGGGTAAAGATGCTCTTAAATTAAAAAACCTTAATATGGGCAGTGCACGTCTTCTATCATTGGAAAGTGCTTAACGTTTCGGGTCACAAGAACAATGTTTTTGATTTCGGCAGTTGCCGCAAGTAGAGCATCAATCATACCTACCCCATGACTCTTACTATATTGCCGTCTGTATAATCCTCCTTTAGTTGCAACCTCATTATCGAGAGGTAAAACAGGAAACTGGCTAACAAGGTTATCTAAGAGCTGGCGCTCTTTTCCTTCTCGTACCCCGGCATACAGTTCGGCAACGGTGAGTGATGATAAAAAAGGAGGGGATTTTAAATTATCAAAAAACTTGGCGGCATCGTTTTTGCCACGAAAATAATCAATGAGAATGCACGTATCTACTAAATAAAACGCCATGCTTAACGATCGAATTCCCGCCTGATTGTTTTCATCTCACTTTCAACCGTATCATGGTCTGCCCACATGCCTTTCACATTAAGCAATGCGCTTTTCCATTGGCTTTGAATAGCGTTTTTGTCAGATAGAAGCAAGTCAATCGCTTCGCGGATAAGTTCACTTTGACGGGAACCGGAAGAAAGCGCTAAGGCTTTAAGTGCCTGTTCTTGCTCTTTGGATAGATAGACCTGTGTTCGTATCATTGAATCTTTATTCATATACATTACTGTATATGTTTTGATCTGAATGTGCAAGCTCTTTTTTTGTACACATCACAAACATTATTAGTTCACTTATGGTATACCCTGTAGAATGATTAAGTGCTGCTTAAACGTATTAAGTGCTGCTTAAACGTTTTATCATTCGTTCAACTGAATGGTCTTCGAGGGCCTTTATTGTAGGTTGGCCTCGGTTTTTTGCGTGTTGATGGATGCATTATTTGTGTTTTTGAAATGAGCTGTTAATAGCGCCATCATTTGAGCAACACCTTGGGATAGAGCATGTTCGCTGAGTGTTTTGTTTCTGAGGGTTGCGTAATTCATCCAAGAAAAACTCACGGTAGTTAAGTTATCCACCAAAAGCTCTAAACTGGATCGGGTATCAAATACCAGTAAATCCAGTTCGGTCAGTGTTTCTAGTAAATGTAAGTAGGCCATGCGTTTGCGTATCAATAACCAATGCAAGCGCTTTTTTAAAGATGAATACTTTTGTGTGATCTGGTGACAGTCCAGAAATAAAAAACGATAGGTCCAAGCCGTTTCAAAGAGACAGCTGATCACTAAAGGTTGGTTTTCCAAGCCAACTAAACACTGTTCCAATTCTTCCAGTCGTGGGGTATAGGCTTTTTGAAATAACTTGTAGAGTTCTAAAACAATCTCATCCTTGTTACGAAAGTGATAGTATAGGTTGCCAGGACTCATGTCTAATTCTTGAGCAATATCCATGGTGGTGACATTAGGTTCACCTTCATGATTAAAGAGTTCTAGACTCTTGTACAGTATTTTATCTTTTGTTTTCATAGGTTGAATCCTGCTGTAACTGGTGCTCAGGTGATTTCTTGTTGATAGTGTAACAGTATTTATGTTGGAATTTAGGGGGAGGGAGGAGGCAGACTCATTGTATGTTGGACAGTGTGTTTTTGTTGTTTTCAAGGCATTTTGATTTAGTGGTACGATTAAATTACATACTCATTCATCACATAAGTAGGGATTTTCTATACCCAGTACGCTCCTAAGAAAAGTAAGAACTGATATGCAATTTCCCTCATATTCTAAACTTGTTACCTGAGATATGGCTGTAATAATCATTAATCTTGCTATTGTTATATAACCACGTAGCTTTCGCAATTTAGGTTCATTTTTTTGATTTGTAGTTCTTGTAGTATATTTACCGTATAAATGCAATTTTCATCACCTAGGGTGACGAAAATTGCATCGCTCATGGCTGTTTCTAGCAAATTGAGCTACTGTTCGGCTCAATTTCCAAGCCATATGTACCTTTATATGTTCTATCTTTGGCCTGAGAGGAGTTATTAAGCGAATAATAGTTAAAAATAGGCTGATTATATTGTTTACAGTATGTTTCAAGTTTTCCAATAGCAGCTGATATGAGAGTTACTGAAAAATTTATCTGAGGATCGTCTGTTAAGACTGGTGGCAGATTTTTTGAAAAATTGCGCTTGCTCAAAACGACTTATTTCTTGCATAATATGCCTGCCTCTGGAGTCTATAGTCGGATTGTTTATCATCATTTGTATTGGGTGAGGGTGATTTTTGTGCATAACGAACAACAAGATCAAGCATTTCAGGATAGATGTTTTAATGCCTGGAAAGAAAGTGAGGCGCTAGCAGAAAGTATGCTGCCTATGATTGGTCAGCTCTATCGTGAGCGCAGTGTTGTTACTAGTATTTATGGTCAGCCCATTATTAACCGCTCTGTAATCAGTATTCTTAAAGCACATCGTTTTGTTCGTCAGTTAGAGAACGCGGAGTTATCAGTTGAACAAACCTTTCCCTTTTTACAAGCATTGATACCCCTGGCGTTGGCGCCTTCTCGGATTGATATTGGCAAACTGGCTATAAAATATGAGCGTCATGCAGAAGGTCGATCCATTCAGGATTTTGTTAATGATGAGGTTCAAGAGGCTTTAGAAAATAGTGGGGATAATCAAACGAGCTTTTCTCCTCAAGATGTCGTGCTCTACGGTTTTGGTCGCATAGGGCGTCTATTGGCGCGTATCCTGATTGAAAAAAGTGGGGGAGGGCATGCCTTGCGTCTACGTGCCATTGTTGTACGCAAAAACAGCCCTAATGATTTGACTAAGAGAGCCAGTTTGCTGCGCCGTGATTCTATTCACGGCTCTTTTGCCGGTACTATCGGGGTTGATACGCAGCGCAATGCTTTAATTGTCAATGGCAATTGTATACATGTCTTATATGCAGATTCACTAGATGAGTTAGATTACACTCAATATGGTATTAATCAAGCTGTATTGGTTGATAATACGGGGCGTTGGCGTGATCAAGAAGGGTTAGAGCAGCACCTTAAGTGCTCAGGTGTTGCAAAAGTTCTGTTGACAGCCCCTGGCAAAGGTGAGATTAAAAACATCGTATTTGGTATTAATCATCAGTTGATGACACAAGATGATCAAATTGTATCAGCTGCTAGCTGCACCACTAATGCTATTGTACCTGTATTGAAAGTAGTAAATGATCGATTCGGTATTAAAAATGGTCATGTTGAGACGGTACACTCTTATACAAATGACCAAAATTTAATTGATAACTACCACGCTGGTAATCGTAGAGGTCGCAGTGCACCTTTGAATATGGTTATTACTGAAACCGGTGCGGCTAAAGCGGTGGCAAAAGCCTTGCCTGAGCTCAAAGGAAAATTAACAGGTAACGCCATTCGAGTGCCAACTCCAAATGTATCGTTAGCCATTTTAAACTTGAATTTGCAGGCTGAGACAACAAAAGAGGCTTTGAATGAGTTTCTGCGTCGAATTTCTTTGGATTCGCCTTATCGTAAGCAAATTGATTACGTAAACTCCCCTGAAGTGGTTTCTACTGATTTTATTGGTTCCCGACGTGCAGCAATAGTGGATGCACAATCGACTATTGTCGATAAAGAGCGCTGTGTGTTGTATGTTTGGTATGATAATGAATTCGGTTACAGCGCTCAGGTAGTTCGTATGTTGCAAGCAATGTCTGGTATCTCTTATCCTACCTTTCCTAAAGAGTTATATGCATAAAAGATTGCATCTATGCTTGTAAACCATTGGCCAATTTTGTTATCAGTTATTATAATTGTGGGCTTAAGGGGTATTATATTTAAGTGCCTTATTATTTGATTCTGAAACAGTCATGAGCGATACCTTTTTCCTCACCCCAAGTGATGAAAAAGGTATTTTCACGGTAACAGCCATGAGCGATGCAATTTTCGTCACCCTAGGTGATGAAAATTGCATTTACACGGTAAGTAATGTATGAATGAGATTACATGGTAAAGCAAGCGGTAAAAGTAAAACGCGGATTGGATTTGCCCATAGCAGGTAACCCAGAGCAAGTTATCTATGATGCACAGTCTGTTAAGACTGTTGCATTAATTGGTTCTGACTATCATGGCTTACGGCCTACGATGCAAGTTAAGGTCGGTGACCTAGTTAAATCGGGGCAATTGTTGTTTGAGGATAAAAAAAACTCGGGAGTGCGTTACACTGCTCCGAGTGCGGGAACTGTGATTGAAATTAATCGTGGCTATAAGAGGGTGCTGCAATCCTTAGTTATTGAAGTGCAAGAGTTTCAGCGAAGTGAGTCTAGCACACTCAATGTCGATCAATATCAAGTATTCGAGTGTTTTAAAAGTGCTCCAATTGAAGCCTACTCTGGTGAAGAAGTAAAAGCTTTATTGATTGAGTCGGGTTTATGGACAGCGTTGCGCACCCGGCCTTATAGCAAGGTGCCAAATCCTGAAACTAAGCCTCATGCTATATTTGTTACAGCCATTGATACAAACCCTTTGGCCCCAAATCCAGATGTTGTGATTGCAGATCATGCTGAATGTTTTGGTATGGGGGTAGCTGCTATCACTAAGCTCAGTGAGCTGACCGCAGCTAAATTGTATGTTTGCAGGGGCCAACAGTCGCGATGGCCTGAAGTAAGATCAGATGATTTGAAATCGACTCATGTTTGTGCTTTTGAAGGGCCGCATCCAGCTGGGTTAGTCGGTACTCATATTCACTTTCTTGACCCTGTTTCTACCACGAAAACAGCTTGGCATTTAAACTATCAAGATGTGATTGCTATAGGCTATTTGTTTAAAACAGGACAGTTATGGCAGGAGCGGATTGTTGCTTTAGCCGGCCCACAAGTTGAGCGGCCTAGGCTGTTGCGCACGCTTTTGGGAGCCTCATTAAAGGAGTTGATTGCAGGTGAAATCAAAAAACAAGAGTCACGTATTATTTCGGGCTCTGTGTTAAGTGGTCGGCATGCAAGAGGCTCTTTGGTGTATTTAGGGCGCTATCATACACAGGTGAGTGTATTGCGAGAAGGGCGAGAGCGTAACTTATTGGAGTATTTATGGCCAGGTACGCAAAAGCATTCGGTCCTCAATATGTTTTTATCTAAATTGAATAAGCATAAACGTTTTGATTTGAGTACTTCAACGCAAGGCAGTCAGAGAGCTATGGTGCCGGTGGGTGCTTATGAAAAAGTCATGCCTTTAGATATTTTGCCCACGCAGTTGTTGCGTGCGCTGATTACAGGTGATACAGAAATGGCGCAAGAGCTTGGGTGTTTTGAGTTGGATGAAGAAGATTTGGCGCTTTGTACTTATGCCTGTCCAGGTAAATATGAGTATGGACCTATTTTGCGAGATGTCCTGACTCTGATTGAAAAAGAGGGCTAAGCTGAGCCATGAGTTTACGTGATTTTTTAGATAAAATTGAGCCGGATTTTCACCCAGGTGGGCGTTTTGAGCGCTGGTTTCCATTGTATGAAGCCTTTGATACCTTTTTTTATAGTCCTGGGCATGTCACCAGTGCTGCTTCCCATGTGCGTGATAGTATAGATCTTAAGCGAATTATGATCACGGTTTGGTTGGCAACTTTTCCTGCAATGTTTTATGGAATGTACAACGTGGGTTGGTATGCTAATACCGCTTTAGCCGAAATAGGCCAAGTGGGTATTGAAGGCTGGCGAGGCTGGATTATTAGCCTATTAGCTGGCTATGATGCCAGTAATCTCTGGCATAATTTAGTCTATGGTGCCACTTTTTTTGTGCCTATTTATATGGTCACCTTTATCGTTGGGGGCTTTTGGGAGGTTGTGTTTGCGATTAAGCGTGGTCATGAAGTGAATGAGGGCTTTTTTGTTACCTCGGTTTTATTTGCTTTAACGTGTCCACCGACGATTCCGTTGTGGCAAGTGGCGTTAGGCATTTCCTTTGGAGTTGTTATTGGTAAAGAAGTTTTTGGCGGTACGGGCAAAAACTTTTTAAATCCAGCTTTAACAGGCCGAGCTTTTTTATACTTTGCTTATCCAGCTTCTATGACAGGGGACAGTATTTGGATTGCAGCCGATGGCTATACCGGTGCTACTTTATTGGGCGTTGCTGCAGAATCTGGTTTAGCAGGCATTCAAAGCACAGGTATTGCGTGGATGGATGCTTTTTGGGGAAAGATTCCAGGTTCTATTGGTGAAACTTCAACGGCGATGTTACTGCTGGGGGGATTGATTATTGTGGGTACCCAGGTGGCTTCCTGGCGTGTGATTGCAGGTGTCTTTTTGGGTATGGTTGTTACTTCAACATTGTTTAACTGGATTGGTAGTGACACTAACCCTATGTTTGCCATTCCATGGTATTGGCATTTGGTCATGGGAGGGTTTACTTTTGGTATGATTTTTATGGCAACAGACCCTGTTTCTGCTGCCATGACTAACAAGGGTCGCTGGTATTATGGTATTTTAATTGGGGTTATGACTGTACTGATACGAGTGGTGAATCCTGCCTTCCCTGAGGGCATCATGTTGGCGATTTTGTTTGCGAATTTGTTTGCTCCTATTTTTGATCACTTGGTGGTGCAGGCTAATATCAAGCGGCGGAGGTTGCGGCATGTCTAGCAATGACACAGTAAGCAAAACTTTGGTCGTGGCCACTTTGTTGTGTATTATATGTTCTGTTGTAGTGTCATCGAGTGCTGTTTTATTAAGAGCAAAGCAAGCCGAAAATAAAGACTTGGATCGTAAACGTAACATTCTGGCAGCGGCAGGTTTGCTAACAGAAGGTCGCTCGATAGAGGAATTATTTGCACGAATTGAAGTGAAGCTGGTGGACTTTGCCAGTGGTGATTATCTCCAAGAAGGTGTAAATCCACAAGGCTATGATCAGCGTAAGGCAGCCAAAGATTCGGCGCAAAATACACTTTTATCTTCTCAGGAGGACATAGCAAGTATTAAGCAAAGAGCTAATATAGGTGTGGTTTATTTGGCTAAAAATGAACAAGGTGAATTGCAAAGCATTATTTTGCCGGTACATGGCTATGGGCTTTGGTCTACGCTTTATGGCTTTTTAGCTTTGGAAAAGGATGCTAAAACAGTCGCTGGCCTAGGATTTTATGAGCATGCTGAAACGCCTGGCTTAGGGGGAGAGGTCGATAATCCTGTGTGGAAAGCACAGTGGTCGGGCAAAAAACTTTATAATGCGCAAGGGCAGCCTGACATAAAGCTCTATAAGGGTAAAGTGACAGATCAGATTCCTCAATCTGAGCATAAGTTTGATTCGTTATCAGGTGCTACTATTACCACCAGAGGTGTACAAAATTTGTTGGAATTTTGGGTAGGAGACAGAGGCTTTGGCCCTTATTTGAAAAAGCTACAATCTGAAGGAGTCTAAAGAGTGTCTGAATCAAAAAGCATTTTATTTGGTCCTATTTTTGACAATAATCCCATTGCGCTGCAAATATTAGGTATTTGTTCAGCCTTAGCTGTAACCAGTAATCTAAATACAACCCTTATTATGTGCGTTGCACTGACTTTGGTTGTAGCTTTTTCTAATTTATTTATTAGCTTGATTCGTAACCATATACCTTCCAGTATTCGGATTATCGTGCAGATGACTATTATTGCTTCTTTGGTGATTGTGGTGGATCAGTTTTTGAAAGCGTTTGCTTACAATGCCAGTAAGCAGCTGTCGGTTTTTGTTGGTTTGATCATAACCAATTGTATTGTGATGGGGCGAGCGGAAGCGTTTGCCATGAAAAATACGCCTGGGTTGAGCTTTTTAGATGGCATTGGTAACGGTCTTGGCTACAGTGCAATTTTGCTAGGTTTGGGTGTTATTCGTGAATTATTAGGTTCAGGTAAATTGCTAGGGGTGGAAATATTGCCTTTGGTGACAGAAGGTGGTTGGTATACGGCTAATGGTATGTTGTTGTTGCCTCCCAGTGCTTTTTTCTTAATTGGTCTTTTTATTTGGGGGTTGCGTGCCTGGAAACCAAAGCAAGTGGAGCCGCAAGAGCACCCCTTAAGCCCTCAAACGAAGGTGGTACAAGCCACTTAAACTTCGAAAGGTCGCTTTCTTATGTTTGAACACTATCTTAGTTTATTTATTCGAGCTGTTTTTGTTGAAAATATGGCTTTGAGCTTTTTTCTAGGTATGTGTACTTTTATTGCTGTTTCTAAGAAAATTAAAACGGCTTTTGGTTTGGGTATTGCCGTGATTGTTGTTTTAATCATTACTGTACCAGTCAATAACTTAATTTATAATTTCTTGTTAAAAGAAGGCGCGCTGTCTTGGTTGGGTTTGAGCACTGTTGATTTGAGTTTTCTGGGTTTATTAAGTTATATCGGTGTGATAGCCGCTATGGTACAAATTTTGGAGATGGCCTTAGATAAGTATGTGCCCGCGTTATACAATGCCTTAGGTGTGTTTTTACCATTGATTACTGTCAATTGTGCTATTTTAGGTGCTTCACTCTTTATGGTTGAAAGGGATTATAGCTTCAGTGAAAGTGTTATTTTTGGTGCAGGTGCGGGTGTCGGTTGGGCTTTAGCCATTGTGATTTTGGCAGGTATTCGAGAAAAATTAAAATACAGTGATGTGCCTGAGGGCTTAAGAGGTTTGGGCATTACTTTTATTACGGTTGGGTTGATGTCTTTAGGCTTTATGTCTTTTTCTGGTGTTTCTCTATAAAAAGAGAAACAGCGATGAGCGATGCCTTAAGCATCACCCCAAGTGATGAAAATTGTATTTCATGGTAATAATTGCTGCATGAGTTTTTTTGTAGATAAAAGGGAATAAATATGGAAATGACCATCTTGTTGGGCGTGGTTATGTTCACAACTGTTGTGTTGTTTTTAGTTGGGGTTATTTTATTTGCGCGAGCTGGCCTTGTGAGTACGGGTCAGGTGCATATTAATATTAACCATGATCCTGAAAAATCAGTGGATGTGTCAGCAGGAAGTAAGTTATTGGGTGCTTTAGCTGACGAGAAAATATTTGTTTCATCGGCTTGTGGTGGTGGAGGGACTTGTGCGCAATGTAAAGTGAAGGTTTTCTCAGGAGGAGGTAATATTCTGCCAACTGAAGAGGGCCATTTTACGCGGCGTGAAATTCAAGAAGGTTGGCGCTTGTCTTGCCAGGTGGCGGTTAAGCAAGATTTAGATATAGAGTTGGATGAGTCGTTTTTTGGAGTTAAGCGTTGGGAATGTGAGGTCGTTTCTAATAACAATGTGGCCACATTTATAAAAGAGTTGGTTTTGAAATTGCCAGAAGGGGAAAGCGTAGATTTTAGAGCCGGTGGTTATGTGCAGCTTGAAACGCAGCCTTATCATATCTTTTTTAAAGACTTTAACATTGCCCAAGAGTATCGGTCGGACTGGGAGCGTTTTCACTTTTTTGATTTAGAAGCTAAGTCTAACGAAAGCATTATTCGCGCTTATTCTATGGCCAATTATCCTGAAGAGAAGGGTATCTTAAAATTTAATATTCGTATTGCAACGCCGCCCCCAGGGACACATGGGATTCCACCAGGAGTGATGTCTTCTTATGTGTTCAATTTGAAGCCGGGTGACAAAGTACATGTCTATGGTCCCTTTGGTGAGTTTTTTGCTAAAGATACAGATGCAGAGATGGTGTTTATTGGAGGTGGTGCGGGTATGGCACCGATGAGAGCGCATATTTTTGATCAACTCAAACGCATTCACTCCAAGCGTAAAATATCCTTTTGGTATGGGGCACGTAGTTTACGCGAAATGTTTTATCAAGATGAGTATGATGCTTTGGCTAAAGATTATGAAAACTTTACTTGGCATGTTGCTCTTTCAGATCCACAGCCGGAAGATAATTGGCAAGGGTATAAAGGGTTTATTCATCAAGTCTTGTATGAAAACTATCTCAAAGATCATCCGGCTCCAGAAGATTGTGAGTACTATATGTGTGGCCCACCGATGATGAATGCAGCTGTAATTAAGATGTTGGAAGAGTTGGGTGTGGAGCGAGACAATATCTTACTCGATGATTTCGGTGGGTAAGATTATTGAAGCCTAGGCTGTCAGGATAGTTGTCACGTGAAATACTTCTCATTGTAGGTGTGCGAGCACTGCCTCTCGATCTTCCGGTTTAGCATTTGACAGCATCTGATTAGCCACTACAGAAGCCGCTACATTTTGGTGTTTAGCTATAGCTTCGATAATTTTAGCTGCAGCTTTAGCATTGCTCTCATTATTCGCAGCGCCGTCGACGAGTTCATCAAAGATAGGTTGCATCCAATTTTCTGGCATTGGTTCGCTAAATATGCCCAAGATTACGTCTAAAGTTGCTTGATCAGTCTCATCAACGTCCTGCAGTAACTGTTCTATCGTAAACCCATAAGTTGCCCCGGGGTCAGGGTCACTCAGCAACTCTGCTGCTACCTTTTGACCGTCACCACTGAATGAAAGAGCAAAAAATAACAGAGCTGGTTCTTTAATACTTCCTTCTTTCAACAAACCATCAATAGCATCGACGCCGACGTCATCGTCAATGCCTAACTCACGAACAGCCTGTAAAAACAACACCGCAGCAATTGCTTGCTCAGCAGGATCGGTAATATCTTTTATCTTAGCCAACATAATTTCCACAGCCAGTAATTTTTGTTCACCAGTCAATTTGCTCCCGTAAATTAGAATTGCCCCTTGCAAGGAGGAAAAATTATCAAGGTTTGCCGGTAGTTTAGCTGCTTTATCAATTTGATAAACACCGATTTCAGGAAGGTCATTGGGTTTATCTACATCAGCTATTCAGAGTCCATGCTAATCTATTGAGCAAGTAATATCTATATATTCTCCAGGCAAAGTAGTGCACTCTTCCCACTTGTAAAAAAGCGAGGAA
>JANQJO010000160.1 GCA_028281605.1 Pseudomonadales bacterium | reverse complement strand
ATTTAAGTACACTACGCTGTTCGTTAACGTAGTCGGATCGATCCGGTCATTCGTTCTAAACTCAATCGCCGCATTTAATGGAACATTTCGAATACCACTCGTCGGTGAAAACGTCGTAATACTGCCTCGTTGGGTGTCTAAATCAGATGACGTTTCAAAATTAACACGGATCTCTTCCACCAACTGATTACCGCTAAAATCGGCCACCCCTATCACTGATGCCGTATATTGTGTTTGCGACATCAGTGGTTCTACGGGCATTAAGGTCACTACACGTCGATCATTACTGACTGTTTTAACCACGCCAATGGGCGTACCATTTGACGTAATCGCAACTTGATCTAGGCTGCCACCATCAATCGCCTCATCAAACCGTACTCGGAAACGAGTATTTAGCGGTACTTCGGTAGCACCATCGGCAATACCGATGGACAAAACAGTTGGCGCTTGTTCATCTGCTTCGAATGACGTGACAAAATCGACATTGAACGAGGATCCACAATTAACACAACTATTACCCGAGAGATCACGGATCTGGCTAAATCGAAGGTAATAGTCACGACCCACTAAAATAGGCTCGTCTGGAAGATAATAGAGTTGAGATCCATCTTCATTGATCCCCACGACACCTTTTACTTTTCGAGAGGTTTGCTTATCCCATAAAAAGAAGGTTGAATCATTTAACTGAGTCGGATCGATTAGTTCATCAAATTGAAGGTTAAATAACGTATTCACCGGAACATTGCTGGCGTTATCAAAAGGCGTACTTGAAACCATTCTTGGGCCACTCGTATCAGCTTGGTCACTCGTGGTCACATTTAATGTATAGGTTGCCGCGAGAGGATTACCGGCAAGATCTCGCACCCCGGTGACCTGTAATTCATAAGCAGTATCGGCAGGGAGATAAAGCGTTGGATCAAAACTCAATACAAACCCATCGGCCGTCAACGCAACGGCGCCGTCATATTCAGTGCCAGACTCATCAAACAGTCGAACACTCCCACTATTTACGGAGGAATTGAGTAATGGCTCGTCAAATCGTACGAGCAACATTGTGCTCACTGGTACAAGGTCACCGTCAGAGGGCGCAACAAACTCCACATTAGGCGGCAACACATCCGGATTGCGCGGATCAGTTTGTTCTATAAATTCGACAAAGTTAGGCACACCGTCACTATCTAAATCGGTGAAGGCATCACTGGGATCAAATGGATCTAACCCATTCTCACGCTCATAGGCATCTGACATACCATCATCATCACTATCAGCGCTGGTCGGATCACTGCCGGCGTTAAACTCTTCCAGGTTAGTCAGGCCATCACCATCTAAATCAACATTGGCATCGCTTGGATCATTTGGATCAAGGCCAAATTTACTCTCAAAGCCATCTGTCATTGAGTCTCCATCACTGTCTTCGTCTTCGACTTCAGTGATATGTCCATCTTCACCCAGTCGTAGCTCCTCTCCATCCAGTAGACCATCATCGTCCATATCTGGATCAAGTGGGTCGAACCCCAATTCGATCTCATACCGATCTAACAGTCCATCATTATCTGAATCAGAGAGAAACGGCGAGGTACCGTGCACACTCTGCTCTTCTTCATCACTGAGACCATCTAAATCACTATCTGGTATCAAGTTCACGTTAACTGGCAGTGATTCAGCAATATTGTTACCAAAATCAATGGCTCGGGCTACAATCGATGCACTGGCAACCCCTGCGGGCATGTGAATCAGCGCTTCGAATGGCGCAACATAGTCTGTGACGACCAGCTCTCCATCTACAAAGAGTTGAACTTGAGAAACGCCAATATCGTCGACTGCCTCAACCTGTGCCGCAACCGTGCCCCCCTCTAAAAGCTGCTCTCCAACCGTAGGAGCGATAATTTCCACACTCGGAACAAAACTGTTTTCGTCGACATATTCAAGATACTGTCCAATCGAAAAAGCTTGGCTACTTGCAACATAGATATATTCACTATCAATCGCGATACCTTGTGAGTTCCCACCACCACCAAGACCCAGCACACGCCTTGCAGAAGGGTTAGCAGGATCTGTGATATCAACAATGGCGGCACCATTGCCTCCCGCTACAAAGCTATCGGTTAATACGGCAAAATTGCCAACAATGGTGATATCCCGATTGCGAAATACATTCAGCGTATTGGTTTGTCCTGCAACTACCGGCAGAGCCGGATCTGATAAATCAATGGACACCAGCCCACGACTAAAGTCAGCCAAATAGGCATAATTTCCATCGATGGCAACATCCCTCACATCACCGCCGGCTAAATTACCAATGCTGAAGGGTGAACTGATATCGGAGGTATCAAATACTTCAATGCCAGTGTTACCCAACGCCAACACTGCCAACTGCGCGTCCTCGAACAAGGCAATTCCAATCGTACTGGCGATTGAAGGCACCGTTGTGATCCATTGAGGCAAAATTGGATTGCTGATATCTGCCACCACCAATCCTTGATCATCGGCGGCAATCAACGCATAGGAGCGATAGAGCTGAAGATCTTTGGCATTCCCACTAATATCAAGTCGGCCTGCCAACTCTGGTGCCGCCGGATCTAGAATATCGATCACTAACAACCCAGCCGCATCAGACGCTAAGAAGGCAAAATCTCCTCGTACCTTCACATCATTAATCGCAGTACCCAGCAATAGGTTTGCTAACTCCAACGGAGCTTCTCTGTCAGTGATATCGATAATTCGCAACCCATTGCCCGTTGCAACATAGGCATAGTCACCTGCAACATCAACACTCAGCCCCCCATCATCGATTGGTAGATCGCTGATGACTGTGGGCGTGAACGAACGAACCTCTACATCAGCCTCAGCTGAATACCCGCTGTTGCTCGCGGTAACAACACAATTCCCATCTTGGCCTGCAAAGACCTCACCGTCACGGCCACCAAAGTTACAGATATCCAGATCACTGGAGTTATAGTTGGTACCCTTATCACGACGAGTAATATCAATTGTATCTCCATCAACGGTCTCACCACGCACAGTGAGTTGAGCAGAAGCATCAGCATTCACAACGGTATTGTAAGTTAACACCACCGATGCCGGATCGACTGTCACATCGACAATACTTGACTCTAAATCAAAGCTGTTAATATCGGTGGGGTCAGTTCCAACAGCAACTTCTAAGCTATCACTGATACCATCACTGTCTGAATCACTTAACAATGGGTTCGTGACAAAGCCATCTTCTCCAGAGTTAATCTCTTCGCCATCGCTGATGCTATCTCCATCGGTATCTGGATTGTTGACATCGGTCCCCGCAAGAAATTCATCCAGCGCAGAAACACCATCTCCGTCTCCATCTTCAAAAGCATCGACTGGATCATTGGGGTCCAATCCATTTGTTCGCTCAAAATCATCAGGTAAGCCATCGTTATCTTGATCACCAGTCGTCACGACCGTAATTGACAAAATAGCGCTGACACCGTCTTTACGCGCATTAATCAGAATTCGGCCACTGGAGAGCCCTTGTAATACACCATTATCATCAACAGTCGCGATTGCAGGATTGGAAACGGTGTAATTGATACCACTGCTTCGTGCGGTCACATCTTGGTTGCTACCATCAGCATAACTGGCAATGACACGCAGACGATAATAGGTATCTTCGCCATAAAGAATGGCATTACTGCCATACGCAAAGGTCAGAGATTCTGGGATCACTTCGTTTTCGATTTGTTCAAAGGCACCTACTTTGACATTGCCATTCGCTGGAATAACAAAATAATCGGTTTGCCCTGAGACTGTCAATCCGTTACGAACACAGGTAGCACGGGCTCTCACTTGCCCCATAAAGGTAGGTACATTGTCAAGCTGCCAGGATCCATTAGGAGATACTTGGACGGTTCGATTTAGTACAGAAACAACGCAAGTTTCATCTAGGTCTAATTTGGCGGCTTGAGCAGAAAAGCTTAAAACACCTAATCCAGCCAACAAGATAGTCGTAACTAATTTTTTACTTAGACACATAAGCCCTTCTCTTGTACCAATTTACTATTAATCTAACTGTTTTTCTAGACCGCCAAATTTAAATAACACCTAGTTTAACTCGTTCAAACACCAACCATACAAAAACAATATGAACTATTAATTTTGCAACAACCAACATCATAGACTTAATACTTACCGACTCTATAGCGCAGCCTAAATAGAGTCCAAAAAACGTTAAGGACAATAGCCCCTGAGGAGCAAAAGAAAGATTTTCCTCAGGACTAGATTGCACTGGTGGTATAGCAAAGAAATAAGCAAGAATTAACATTAAAATTGCTAGTATTCCTTTAACTTTTCCGAACAATCTCATAATGCTTCTCTTGTAGATCAAGGCATCGTAAACGTTTCGAGAACTTCAAGCTTGGACAACTTTTCAGTTTTATCTAAATACAAATAAACTGAGATAGCTTTGTATTGTTTATCACACTCTTCATTCCTAATCGTGGCTTGGTAACGATCACGAAACCGATCATACGAAAAACCAATTCCCTCACTATTCAAAACCGATTCAATTTTGACACGTGTATCTCCTACTCGAATCTTCTTTAGCAACATTTTCTCGATACTATCTTTATCCAAACAACCCCCACCAGTTCCACAAGACAGATTCATAAAACAACATAAAACCAAGACTACTAATCGCTTTAATCTTCGAACTCCCAGTAATTCTTCATTATTTCTTTTCATTACCTTCCTCAGTTGGTAATTCGGGTAAAGGAGGAGGTACTAAATTATCCGGCTCATAAGATAAATCAGGGTCAGGTGTTCCATCATTCCACCCAGGTGCAGTTAAATCAGGTTCCGAGCGCTCTCCAGTTAAACTCTCTACTAGTGTTGAAGCATAAGAATTACTGTTCGGTCCAGTAGGCCAATAAGAAATCTCATTGTCATTCGTAACATTCTCAAACTCATTAATATTCTCTACGACTTCGTTAAAATCACGATCGATTGTACCAACATCCTGTATCGTATGAACATCCTGAGGCCGATCACGAAAATTTCCGTCATATGGTCCACTTTGAGCATGAATATTACCAAAACCAAACCCTCCAGAACTCCCTTCTCCTGAGGAAGCTGAAGCAGAACCTCCACTACTAGACTGGGAACTATTTGAAGCACTTCCGGACGAATCTTGAGATTCAGGTCCCGCTCTAGATGCGTACTGCTCACCAGTGTTAGTATCTGTAACTATAACAAGCTGATGATTTGTTCCAGGAACAGGAGTATTTGTATATCCGATTTGTATTAGTGTTTCTAATCCAAATGGATCAATCCAATTAATCGGATTATTACCTACATAAGCATATAGCCCCATCCCATCGACATACCCAAGCGGATCACGCTGTAAAAACCGTCCTTGCTCAGGTGAATAATATCTCGCTCGGTAGTAATACAAGCCTGTTTCTGTATCTAATCGCCGACCGGTATAACCATAAGGATTACCGACAGTGCTCATGGTTAATTCAGTGATTCCATTAGCAGCTAAGAGCGTTGTATTACCATAAGCATCATAGTCATATCGCTCTACCACTGCTCCATCACTATCAGTTAAAGCGACTATCGAACCAATGCTATTGTCATGGTAAAAATAGTCACGGCCACCAGAACGCATCTGAATCACATTGTCAATGCCCATTCCATAGATAAATTGACGCTGAACCTGGCCCAACGCAGTACGCTCCTCTACCACCTGCTGGCCTAAATAGTGATAAACCGTCGAATCACTACCTGAAACCTTTCTTACTCGACGCCCCAGCGCATCATAGTTATAAACCGCTACAGTATTACCCGACAATGTCGAAACCCGCACTAAGCGGTTAAGCGCATCATACTGAAAGTTACGTTGTCCATCTCCTATCAAATTACCCTTGGCGTCATGCGTTTGATCAGCGGCACCAATCCGATCATATTCATTCATTTCATTACTGAGATAACCAATTGCAGAACTTTCATTGTTCTCTAAGACCTGCTGGCTCACCCAATTATCGACGCCATCAATCATCCATGAAACATCACGCTCAGCCATAATAGATGCCACATCTGCATTCGTATTATCGTTATTCACTAGGTCAGCCAGAACTGGATCATTGGCTGCCACATCATAAGCCGCTCTCACTAACCGATAAGCGGAATCATACTCGTAGACATCTGAGGATTGTGATCGTTGGTCAAGCTCATACCGTCTATTATTTGCTTTGTCATACACATAGCTATATCCAGCGATCAGTTGGTCTGCACTATTGGAGTGGCGATGCTGTAAGACCCGATTAATGCCGTCATATCCAACATCTTGGCTGCCAGCATGATATTTCAATTGCGTCCCATTACCATAGCGGCGCTCAACCACTCTCCCTGTACCAGCGTAGTCAAACTCGACAATCATCGAATCATTCGCCGCTTCCGTTAATGCTTGAAGCTGATAAATATTGTCAAATGTATAATTAATCGCTCTCCCACTTGGATAGGTAAGCGTTCGACGATTTCCTAACCCATCATAGGTCACCTGCGTTGACCGCCCGCTGGTGGTTTCACTTAAAAGATGGTTAAGTGAGTTATAGCGAAAATCAACCCTTGCATCATCCCCCGTGACTGCCGGATCATTATTATCAAACGCATGAGTTCTACGACTGATGCCATCATACTCAAACCGCCATTGCGTGGAGCCAACCACACCATCAGCAGGTACGACAGACCGTTCAACCAATCGGTTTAGCGCGTCATAGCCATAGGTAAGCACTGAACCATTTTGATCGGTTTTACTAATCAGATTACTGTCTGCATCATAGATGTGAGTAACGGTCGTCGCGTCAGCATAGGTACTGATTTCAAGTCGGTTGAGTGCATCATAAGTATAACGCGTTTCATTACCATTATCATCCGTCTGCACAGCCAATCGAGAATTGCCATTCCACGCATAAAATGTGCTGATTGCGCCATCCGTGTTACTTGGATTGGTAAAATCTAAACCACCTTCGCCAATACCAAGTGGACTGAGCAACCTACGTTCCTCAAGCAACCGATTGATACCGTCGTAAATAAAGAGATCCGTATTACCCAGCGGATCAATGCGTGTGGTTCTATTAGAACGGCTGTCGTACTGATACCGGGTGATATTCCCCAATTGATCCGTTCGGCTTAAAAGTCGATTTAACGAATCATATGCAAAGGTGTTTGTTATCGTCTTATCACCAACCAAACCCTCAGAATTAACTTCCGTTATGACAGTATTAATTACATTATTATTGTTGTCATAACTCCTAGTTGAGCTGTTTCCAATCGCGTCAGTGGTACGAATTAACCGATTAACTCCGTCATATTCAAACAGGGTTGCATTGTTATTGTCATCTACTTTACGAATTACTTGACTATTTCGATCGAATGTCAGAACCGATGTAACGTGACGATCGATCGCAGGATTAAGACCACCCAGAGGCACACCATCAATTAATATTAAGTCATCCCGTTGAATGGCCCGATCCAGTTCATCGTATTGTGTTGTAAAGTCAGACAGCAGAATTTCACTTGATATATCAGAGAATCCTGAGTTACCGAGCCTTCTTTCACGAACACTGTTTCCGTTGGCATCATAATCATAGAGCGTACGATTACCTTCTGCATCAATCGCCACAACGGGTCGGTTAAACCCATCATACTGTACAGTAGAGGCGTCCAGTGCACCGTCCTGGTCATTATCAACGGCATCAACCGTTCGAACCAAATTACCATTGCCATCATAGTGCAAGGTTCGGGTACTCGCTTGTCCACTACCCGCTCCTCGGGTGATCCGATAAATGAGATCCCGTTCATCATAAACCCGCTCGATTCGATTGCCTTCAGGCTCAACAACCGCTGTTAGGTTTTGACTCGCATCATATTCATAAGTGGTGGTCAGCGACACGCCATTCTCGGGCTGAACGATTTCTGCAATCTTATCATCAAGAATATTGTAACGAAAACGAGTATTTACAAAGCCAGACAGATTAGGGCCATTCGTCGAGACATTTTGTTGACTAATTCGAACCAGCTTATTGTTACCGTTATAGTAATAATCTGTGATGTAATTAAACGGTGCCGAATCAATTTTTCGTACTACTTGATTCAATGCATTTCTAATGTATCGCGTCGTATTACCACGACCATCTGTTTTAGAAACAACGTTTCCGACCGGATCATAACCTTGCTCAACGCGGATCTGTAGCGGCGCCGCTGCTCTTAACCGACGTGAATGCGGTCCGGCATCTTGAATAGTTGCCTGCAAGTAGCCACCGGTGGATTCATCTAACGCTCGAGCTGATTGAGTGGCTTGTCCATCGCCATCAGGATCACTTTCTGGGTAATACTGATAGGTGGTTACAATGCCTTCTGCATCGACGGTCTCTACTACCTGCCCATAACGGTTATAAGTCCGTTCAACCACGATCTCTTGGGTACTACTATCAGGCAAAGTCACCGTTGGATGATCAATTCGGATAATATTCCCTCCAATCATACCAGTGACACCACCTGTCAACTCAATACCTGCTGCCTCCAGCGTATCAGATATCATGGCTTCTGATTGGCCCAGCTCTACTGCCAATAATGCTAAATTGTCTGCATATTGATAATCGAAAGTATTGCGCGTAATCAAGCCACGTGGATCAGTGGTCACAGCTACCTGATTGTAAATAGGCTCATAGGTATAGGTACTCACAAGCGTAGCTTGATTACCACTCCGCGGACCGGCTATCTGGCGTTTCTCAACCAAGTTACACTGTTGTCGCCGATCCGTATTCTCTGAATCATAGGTGTACTCAATGCGGTTCCCTTCAGGGAATAAGCTACTCAACCGTTTACCATCAATATTATAGGTATGAATTGTTTCGAACCGATCCGGGTCATCAGGATTGATATCACGATTGGTGAGTACCACTTCCCGCAGTAACTGGCCCGCAAAATTATGATAGAACTCCCTAACATTACCATTTCGATCTGTTTGTGTGGTCTTGTTCTTCTGGATATTGGCCTCGATAGGCTGATCCTCATTCAGCGGTTCGTAAGACAACTGAAAGACTTGATCGGCTGTGCCATACTGCTGTTCAATAATACGGTCAAATTCATAGCTATCCGGGTCATTGTTGTAGACATTACGAATATAGGTTTGCCCAAGCGCATCAGTAATGGTAAGCAAATTATGGTTTGCGAACTTTAAGCGTGAATCAGCTGTTTCATCAAACCCATTACTGTAGGTGTAATACTTAAATTTACCCCCAGCAAAATCATTTCGGTTGGGCGTCCCTGTAACAATCGGGGAACGCACAGCGATAAGATCCCCATTATCATTGTAGTAGTAACGAACCGATCTTCCTATGAAGTCTGTGACCGTCTCGAGCCGACCACTATTGGGTCGATATGAAAACTGTATTTCACGACCCATGGTATCGATAACCGTATCAATTCGATTCTGTGCATCATAGGTGAAGGACATTGTATTGCCGAAGCGATCAACCATTGCGATCAGTTTTCCTTCAGCATTAAATCGTGTCTTAAAGCCATCTGGGTCACGAAGCGTGTAGGTACCATCACTCTCTTTAACCAGTGTGTTAAAGAAACTATCTGGTGAGGTGTAGCTGCCATCTGCATTAGCCGTGTACGTATCCAAACGACCATTCCCACCACTGTATACGATATTTTGATTTTGATCCGTTGGGGCCGGCACAACTAAAGACTGATCGTACACGATAGACCAATTGTGGCCGAACAAACCGTTATAGCTAATTCTGCTTCGGTAGGTTCTGGTTAATGCGAAGTCAAACCCTCGACCCGGAATCTTCAGATCAGTTTCGGTATGAACTAGCTCGCCTGTCGCAGCAATGATTGGATCTGCTGTTTCTTGTGCGTCGTTTTGATCTTGTGTGTCTTCTCCATCATTTGTCTCTGGTTCTGTTTCTTCGGGGCCTTGGTCATTGTCGTCAGTCTCTGACGGTTCACTTTCAGTTTCCTCTTCTCCTTCTCCTTCTCCTTCTCCTTCTCCTTCTCCTTCTCCTTCTCCTTCTCCTTCTCCTTCTCCTTCTCCCTCACCTTCTCCTTCACCTTCTCCTTCACCTTCTCCCTCACCTTCACCTTCACCTTCTCCTTCACCTTCTCCCTCACCTTCACCTTCGCCTTCACCCTCGCCGCTACAACTACCAGAGCTACCCGGTTGTGCACCACAATGCCAACCGGCTTTAATCACCCCAACACCAGGATTAGTCGTCACGAGGCTGCCATCTTCACTCACTGTGCCTAAACCAATAGCAACGAATTCTTCCAGGTCGTGATCAAACGAAAACATTTCCGTTTGAGTGCCAGGCGCATAACCATCAACGTTGGGTAATGTTAATCGTGCGGGCGGATCAAATTTAGTACCCGCTGGTTGAATGGTGACTATAAACTGCGGCTGCATACCATTAGGTGGAGGCATCGGAACCTTAGAAGCATTCACCGGCGTTGCCGATATCCAACCCTCACGTTCTCCATCAGGGAAAGTGACAGAGTTCGCAGCAATCTCTAACTTAAAACCAGGATACTCATCCAAAACCAACGAAACATCTGTCGGGCCAGCATAGACCGCATTGTCGGTGTCCAATTTAACGAGATAAATAGGAGCAGGTAGCGGATTCTCCACACCAGCCACAGTAAAAAAGTTAGATGCTAGCGTGGGATATTCACCCTCAGCTTCTGCAGTCGAACCATCGGCAATCAAGTGCACATTGCCAACCGGAGCCTCTGTAATCGTAAACTGACCCTCAGCATCAGCAACTGCTTGCCTGTTGGTTCCCTCAACCCTAACAACCACACCCTGCAAGGGGTTGTCCTGGTTATCCAGCACGATACCACTGATACGAGTATCACCTGCCTGACCAAGATTAAAAGCGGTGACAGTAAAACCTGCGGTCACGGGAACAGCCACATCCGTATCTAATAAAGTAACTTTGATTCTTTGTGCATCAATACCTAATTGTGAACCTAAACGATATTCTGCATAGGCCCTACCATCACTATCGGTAGACGTCTCTAACGTTTCTCCTCCATTCTTAAACGTACCACCACCCGAGACGACCTCATATCGAACTCGGGCTCCTTGAACCACGTTCGCACCGTCATCCGTAACAACAACCACTAAAGGTTCAGGTATTAACTGCCCAACACTGCCTCGTTGGTTATTACCCGAATTAACGCTGATCTTATCCCCTTTCTTGCCTGTAGCACTGGCAGTAAAGGTGATGGATTGCTCCAATCCAACTACCTTGACGGCCACCTTGTGGTTCGCCGTTCCGGTGCGACTACCTAACCGATAATTTGTCTGGGCTTCACCAGCAGCGTCTGTACTCACCACCACGGCACGACCTTCAAATTCAGTACCCACACCGACTGCACCAGCTCCTTGTTCTACACGAAATACCACATTCGTATTGGTTTCTGGTTCACCTAACTCATTTTCCACTTTAATACGTAGTGGATTAGTTAAGACACTCTCTATTTGACCCGTTTGATTTTGTCCACCAAGCAAGACTAACCGTTTACCAATGACTTGTTCGTAAATCAACGTAATACGCTCTTCACGAACATTACCAACTTCATCAGAGCCAATGACCGTTACGGTATTTTCTCCTTCCACCAATACAATCTCCGCAGAATAACTTCGATTGCGCACAGCAGCTTCAACCCCATTTACGGTGACATTCGCCTGACTACTCTCTACAGTTCCTTTAACAATGTCGTTAATTAATCCAGTCACCGTGATAGATGACTCATAGACTGTCTGCCCATCTTCATGTGAATCGATCGTGATATTGGGCGGTGTCAAATCCAAAACCAAACTAATTGAGTCATTAACAGTGTCACCACTGGGTGCAACCGCTCGAACGATCACCGTGTTATACCCCTCCTCAAGAGCGGCACTGGCAGTGAACTGGAGACCATCGAGATCAATCTCAACACCATTTAGTGTTAAACTTTGCACATCACGATTTACCGTTCCACTGACTTGTACCGGTGTACTACCCAACGTCTGTAGAGAGCGTGGAGCATCAATACTCACTTGAAGGGGCACGTTCACTGAGTTCACTGAGATAGTGGTATTCGCACTGCTACTATTTCCAGCACCATCAAAAGCCGTAGCAGTCAGTGAATAAACACCACTGACCAAACTATCCAGCTGAAAATCGAACTCCCAAGGAGCTGCATCATTACTGCCTTGCAGTACACCATCTACAAACAACTGTACTTGGGTGACCGCTGTATCATCTGAAGCAGCAACCACAATCACAGTATCATCGACGATCTCTGCATTATTGAGTGGACTGACTATGCTAACGACCGGTGGTGTAATATCACCTTCAGTGACCTCAGGGGTAAAATAAAATAAAGTAGAATAGGTAATGCGATTTCTTTGATTGAACGCAACGGGGAATTGCAACTGGTCTGAAGGTAACAACGTTGTATTAGCATTGATAAATACCGCATTACCAGTGGTCGTTGTATCATCTCCATTCACAACGACAGTTGTAGAATCACTGATATTAGCAATCTCTAGATAAAATGGACCCGTTAGCGCCTCAGTCCCATTATTGGTCACACTCACATTATATGTCATCTGACGCGTACGACGATTGTAGGTCCCTCCTGCAATCGATACATCAACTTGCAATGCCTCAGTAATAGACGAATCGCTTGTATCGATCGCCGCATTTACCTCTGCTATTGAAAAAATACTGAACCAACCAAGCGCTAAAACGAATACTATTTGCTTAATGTTTTTCTGCCAAAGCATTACTTACCGTCCATTATTTTGTTTGTAGCCTTCATTAATACGATAATATCTAAACCTGACTCATCGGAAGTCAATTGAACGTTTTCAAGTTCAGTACCAGTTGCAGTGATGGTGACAGAGGCGCCAACCCTAACTGAATTAGGGTTCAAAGAAGTGACAACAGGTTCAAACAAGCTAATATCTGAGCTTATGCCGATAACATTGACTGCTGCACCATACTCAATAACGTGTGGTGCCTCAGCTGCTACGCTCGATGAAAATAAAACAAGAGCAAACGTAAATAAGATTGAGAATACGGTCCCGCACTGGTAAATCATTTCGGCAACATCCGTGTCCCGAGTCATGTTCATATTGATGAATTTAGGATAACTTTTTCTATACCCGATTTGTAGCAAATCGCAACGCAGGTTAACTACACTAAAGTAGCCACTCTATATTACTCTTGCGTAGCTAATCAGTCAACCTCATTTCTATTTTGGAAAATACCCTTCAAGCCTTATATTAGAGTGCTATCTTCGAACTCTTTTCCGCAGATGCAATGCAAGCAGCCCCATAAGTAATGGGATCAATACTGAAGGTTCATCGACTGTAGTTACATTAGTAGAGAGATCCAAATTTGAAATAGTAAGCATTGAGTCAAAAGCTAAATCGCCCCCTAAAGATAAAAGCTCAAATTGCATACCCAAAGTCATACCCACTAGAGAGGTCAAATCGAAAGAAACCGTCCCACTCGACTCTTCTATCGCGGAAAAGTCAAAACCAAAAATCATATCACCTGTAAACCCATTTAATAAAAATGCAGAAAATTTGTCATCGTTGCCACCATCATCACTGACACCATCAGGACCTTCAATAAAATCATAATCAAAGCTCAATATTGCACCAGCACTCGCAACAATAACCTCAAGATCCCCTAGCCCAGGATCATTTGATAAAAGCACAGAGGAAATTGTAGGATCTTCAGTAAAAACAGCAGACATACCATCCGAAGAGATGCTAACCGTAGGGTCCGCAAAGAAATCATTTAAATTAACGGGTATTGCTATAGCAGATCTGGTAAATAATATCCCCAGAATCACCCACCCCATACCAATACCAGTACTAAGTAGCCTTCCTTTCACAATATTCCCTCCATACTAAATGAATCTTAAGTAGCACCCTACCACTGCATAATTCCTTTAATTAACTTGTACACCAGTCTCCTTCGATAGTGACGCCTCTATATCTTAAACCATCAATGCTTTACTATCACAGAGCAACTTAATAGCAACCCTAGCATATATGAATTTACAGATCTACAACGCCCTCTGATAAACCTTAGAAATATCGATATGAAGAAGCAATCATAACATCTTTTCTTAGGAACGAGCACGAAATAAATTCCTGTTTTATACGCAAGACTATTTTTTGCTATGACACTCTTGCTAAGCCCTGGTGCCACGCTTGACACCAGGGCCGAAAATAGTAACCTTACCACACAGAACTTAGGAGGTGTCGATAAAAGTATTGCAAGCAAGCTTACATGGACAAATAGGTTCTTTAGGAACGAGCAGCAGGTTTTACTGGCGGACAATATAAAACAATGAAAGAGCTTCAAATCATCAGCAGAGATAAAGAAGGTTTTTTGCAATGTGCAGAAGAATGGTCAGAGACTATATGTAGCGCTTTAGCCCAAGAGTGTAATATGCAACTGACCACAGAGCACTGGGAACTGATCAAATTACTACGTAAATTTTATCATAAACACGGCATACACCCGACAGCACGAGCACTGATCAAACTCATAGCTCAGGAATTGGGCTCAGATAAGGGCAATAGTCTTTATTTACTTAAATTATTTCCTAATCAGTCGGTTAAAACTCTTTCATTACTAGCTGGATTGCCTAAACCGCCTTTTTGTTTCTAAAAACCTATCGAAAAGCTCTTTAAAAACCTTTACCGTGCAAATGCAATTTTCATCACCTGGGGTGACGAAAATTGCATCGCTCATGACTGTTTCTAAATGTTAAAGTTATTTCGTGCTCGTTCCTAAGAACCTCCAATATTACCAGCAGTAGCCCTAATCGCCTCAAGATGAGATTGCGTCAAAGTTTGCTCAGCATTTATAAACGCATCAAGAAATCCCGACACCGTTCCTACAAACGAGACTGTTTGTTCCCTATAAGAGCCTATCAATTCTCCATCCGCTGATCTTTCTTCAGCCACAATATTTTCTTCTTCGGCCATAGTCTCAAATACAGCTCGAAAACCTCCTACAACTGCTCGACCCGTCTGATCAAACGATCTGATAAGATCCAATCTTGCTTGAACTTTAGTCATGCGATTTTGTTTTTCAAGATCTGTCATAGTCTCCTTTCGACCTTCTATGACAGCTGTATCTTTTCCTTTACCAGTATTGACACTTCCTAATACAGTATGCTGATTTATCAAATCATTAGCAACTGCATCAGGTGCTTTTCCACCATTTAAATCATTCAAAGCCGCCTGAACATGTACCTTTTTAATTCCATATTTTTTCGCTAATCGATGAATATCAGCTGTAATAGATTTTTCTACTTTTGGATCATTAGCTTGTCCAAGTTGCGTAAATAAGTCTGTAAATTCCTGACGAACCTGACTTCTAGCAACTACATCACGAGCCAATTGGTCTACGTTAATCCCTTTCTGAGTTCGTAAACTGTCGAGTGCCTGATTTACGTCATCTTGATGTATTTTTTTTTCTTTTACTAATTTTTGTATCGCTGCATTTGCCTTATCATACTCTGCTTTCATGCCAGCTGGTTGTCCGGCTGCCTCATACCTTTGTATTGTCTTAAAATGACTTGCCAACTCTTGAGCTGTACCCTGACCACCAAATGATAATTCTATACCTCCATCTCCTTTACGTATTTTATCTAACATCTTATTGCTTGTCCCTGTACTGACAAAAGTAAATCCCCCTACCATAAGTTCTGTACCACTGGTTACAATTTGTGTTACCCATTTCTCATGCAACGATTGTCTTTTATGGTCAATTGATTCCAACGTCGTTTTAAATTTTTCTACAGCCAAATTAATTTCAGCTAGCCGACCTTTTAAACGCATTTCATTTTCAATCGTTATCACTGATACCAATAAATCATTAATCACTGCCTGACGCGGCACAGGTGAAAACCCAGCAAGCAACACAAAAGGCAATACAGGTACAGAGTGATCCTCAACACCTAAATGACATTTAACGTGCGCAACAGCTTTGCCCTCTTCATCATGTGACAATTGACAAGAGCCATCTGTAGTATCCACAACCCCGCTGCCAACAGATTGGTCTGAGGACACCCCTTCATTATTATTTACACTGACCATATTGAATTGCGCTCCACTCTCAGTTCTTCACGCTTACCTTATATTCCTAGCAATCCGCACATAATCTGTTAATATCAAAGCCAGTAAATCACTCAATTGCTTATCTGTCTTGCCTGCATGATCAATGAAAAGTCGAAAAAATTCTTGTGCTCTTTGAACTATAAACCGCAGCAAATCGTCTTCAGATCTGAGCTCTTCTGCATCTATTTGAGCTTCTTGTGCCTCGCGTTCAAAATGGGACTTATGTATTGCAAGACCACTACTACCCATTTGCGAACCAGTTTGTACAGACATTGACATAATTTCAACTCGTTTTAAAAATACCAAATAAGGTTGATCCCCTACCCTTGCCTTGACTAAAAAACTCATGAATTTAGAATTTTGGACCATATTTTGTACGCGTTGAGCACTCGCAAAACCTGAAGCAACCATAAAGAAAAGCGACATTCCGACAATAAATGCTAGTGTACCCCATTCTCCAAACGTTTCATTGAGAGCTTTCATCATTTTTCCACCGGTTACTTCATCTATTTCTAGGCTCATCTGAAAGCTTAACGCAGCAAGAGCAAACGTCATGACTAAAGGCGAAGCCGAACCAAAGGAAGCTAATGTAGCAATTACCGCAGTAATAATAATCAATGGTTTAAATATTTTATTAAACAATCCGCCTTTTTTGCTTTCTCGTAAAGCAACCACGTGATCTATAGTCTTTTGCATAATCTCAGCTTGCTTAGTTTCTCTAAAGTTGGCTTCTGCTGCAATTCTACCGCCTTGTGCTTCAGCCGCAAAATAATTGACAGTCGCTTGCATGCCCAAAACCAAAACCAACGAGGCCATAGGATTATCACTGATTGAATAACCAACCTTCTGGCTGAGTAATTCTGCAAAGCCTTCATATTCTTTTGGCAGTGGGATATCAGGCAAACCTTCAGCGTCATCACTCGCACTGGCAACTTCAGGTCGTTCTAAGTTTGAAACCAAGAACTCCAAGACATCTGGAGGTAAATCATCAAGGCTCTCAGGAGGAGGAGGGCCTACACCTAAATGTGCAGAAGCATACGCCAACACAAGAGTAACAATAAAGTCAATCTCAGCATCAATTTCAGATAAATTACCGTCCACTTTACTAGCATCATACAACGGCGACACACTCTCAACAATAAACACCAACATAGCCAGTGCTAAAGGGTCTTGGCTGATATCATAGCCTACGTGTTCACTAATCGCTTTAACCAAAGGCTTCAAAGGTTCTGGTAAATTTACATTTTCTATATTCAAAGGAAAAGGTAAAGCTGGTGTACCAACCATACCACCTTCTATACCTTCTTCATTTTTTTCTATTTCTCGCAATTCTATCCAAACAGGAGAGTTAAATAACTCTAAAAAACTTTCAACAATAACTGAATTGGCTTTTTCTTTAAATACAGGAGCGATAAAGGGAATCCCTTGGCCTGATTGAGCATCCCTTGAAACAGAGCTTGACGACTGCATATACCCTCCTGCATAACACTCATGACTGTTTTCGTTTTTTAATTTCCTCAACACGATTGAATAATACTGTGGCTCTTTTTAATATATTTTTATGAGTATGTTTACCTTGCAACATACTTCGCACAGTATTAAAGTTTTGTTGTGCTTCTTCATAATTATGCAGAGCCATATGACAAACCCCCATATTTAAAGACACTTGTGCACTGACATATTCTAAAAAAGACAGGGCCCCATAACACTGTAAAGCCTGCTCATAACACTGCAAGCCTTGATAACTACCTGCTAAACCTAACAAGTACTTGGGTTCTTGATGGTCCCAAACATTCAGAAACCGAAAACAATACACTGCTTTTTCATACTGTTTAGCCACATAAAACTTGTAAGCTATTGAATATAAATACTCCAAGCTTTCCTTTGAAGTATGCTGCAACTCTCTCAGTGACTTGCCTGTTGTCAGCCACTCTTCCACCAAACGAACCCCTCTTTCAATTGAAATAGACTCGCCAGTTGAAATAAACTCATTTTCAACACTCTCCTGTTGGAGATACTCATCCTCCAGTCCACTCCAGGCATCGTCGATAAGGCACTCATCTTCTTGCCCTTTACCTCTCATTTGATACATTGACACTACTCCCCCTTTAAGCGGACAATACCGTTCAAACACATAAAGTTGATCACTGTCACTAAAATAACAGATGTTAACAATTCTTATACTAACTATGACAATCTATTTACAACACGATTTATATCTTAAAATTGAAACACAATAACTTGAATATAACTATGTATGTATTCAACACAAACATAACTCTAAACCGTTACTATTTAAGCTATACGATGAGTGCCTAACAGCCATGAACGGTGCAATTTTCGTCAGCCTAAATGATGTAAATGATGAAAGTTGTATTTCACGGTAAAATATCGCTTACAACTAAACAACCCTGTTATCTATGCTCAAAAATACTACCGTTGAACAAAGCTATAAATTACAGGAACTGATCAATCAGCCAACACACTTACCGTCTTTTTACATTGACAGAAGCAGGCTAATTGATCAATTAAACCTCTTTGAAGACAGCAGTCCTATTATTTACATCACAGCACCTTATGGCTTTGGCAAATCCAGCTTGATTAAACAATGGCTTTATACCAAACCCAACAACCTGAGCCTCTGGCTGAAATTAAATAAGAGTTCGAAAACCACTCAAGCAATCACAGAGCTTCTTTCAAACTCTATCAGTAATCACGACACAACAACCTACAACAAAATCAAAACAGGGGCACAAAAACAATATTTAGTCATCGAACATACGCAACACATTCAGCAAACTTATTGGCAACAGCTTTTACAAATATTTCTAACTGAACAGAGAAACAACCGCTTAGTACTTATACTGCTAGGCACTGAATTGTCTACCAAGACAATTCAGTCACTGGGGGCGTCCCTTAAAGTTTTAGACAGTTACGATCTTGCTTTTACAGAAACAGAAATTATAGAAGTGTTACTCTCCACGAAAGAACAAACCTATAACAAACAAAACAATACTCAAAAAAAACTGCTGAACGAAACTCGCCAACTCGGCGGTTGGCCTCTCTTAATTAGAGGCTTACGCAACTTTTTAAGAGAATACAGAGAACCCATTAACTCAAACTCAGAACCAGCGCAAGCACCTAAAAATTTGGAGGAGCTTGACACATTGCCACACACCTTTTTAGAAATGGCAGAGCAACTGATCACAACCAAAGTACTAAACAAACTTGATACCAACGAATGTCAACTACTACATTACATCGCCTCTTTGCCTTTCGCCACTCTACCGATGCTCATGCAATTAATGCCAACTACCTTGATACATTCTAATGAAACATCAAAAAACTCAACTGTCTCAAAAATAATAGTATTTGAAAAAACCATCGCAACCTTACATAACAAACAATTGCTACACACCGATGAAAAAACAGGTCAAATCAAATTATCTCACCCTTGGGTCAACCACCTTTACTCCCACCCAACCACTCTTGAGCAACACTTAGAAGTAACCTTGCCTGATCGTACTAAAACCAATGCTCTCTTAAATAAAGCAGCTGATTGGTATCAACATAACCAACATATCACATTTGCTATTGAGGCCCATATTCAGCTGGAACAATGGCCACTGGCTGCTGATTTAATCGAAGCTCATGCACCAGGCTTGACCAAAGGTAACGACTGGCAAAAACTAATAGACTGGTTGGAAAAACTGCCTAAAATTGTTTTTGAAAGCCGCTCTCAACTGATGATGCTACTGGCTTGGGAATCTATTTCGTTACTGCGAAAATCCAAAGCTCAAGATTATATTAATCAAGCAGGTACCTTTGTAAACCATCTAAAGCTAAGATCAAAAAGCAGTCAACAACTAACCAATGATACCTCAACACCCCAGTCTCCACTGCATAAATTGACCAAAACAGAACTAGAGTTAGAACTGAACAACCCGCATGATTTAACAGAATCTTTGGGCTTAATTTTGGAGAAAAAATCGTTTGAGCAACGCTCTTTTTTACAACATGCCTTACATCGTTATTTGCCTGAAAAGGCCTGCTTAAAAAACTTTCTTAAAAGCCTACAATATTACTGCCAAGGGAATTTGAAACAAGCCAACACCAGTTGTCTTGAGCTATTGGCAGAAGCCAAACAAGAAAAAAACGCAACACTGGCTCTTAATGGTTTATATTTGATATCACAAATACTATTTCAACAAGGCCTACTGTATTCTATTGAAGATCACACACAAGAAGTTACACAATGGCTGACAGAAGCCGGATTTAACCAACATCCATTGTTTATTTGGGCCCAAGGTTGCCTGGTTCATAGTCTAAGAGAACAAGGTTTATCAGAGCAAGCCGCTATTATTTTAGAAAAATTAGAAAATGCTTTTGATCACCCACAAGCACATATCATTTTCCGTTATTCCACACTGATCCTCAAAAGTTGTTGGCTACAAAGCCAATTCCAACTCGATCAAGCTTTAGAAACTGTTGAAAAATCTGAAAACTTAGCTGCACAACTGCCTTTTCAATTTACACATCAGCTATTGTCTGCAAGAGCCGTAAAAGCCGATATTTTACTGGTACAGGAACGTTATGAAGAAGCGCAGGCCCTAATGACACCCTTACCGATCTATTGGCACAATAATCCTCAAAAATACAATTTGCAAACCACAGCCATCACCGCCTTCTTATGGGGACTTGCAAGAAAAGTCGAACAAATGGAAGAAACCTTTGATCATTTAATTAACATCACTCAGGCTTTAGAAAACCGATACTGCCAATTGTACACTCAAACCCTACACTGTTTAGTGCTGTATAAAATAGGGGAAAAAAACAAAGCCTTAAAGTTGTTAATGCCCTTATTAAACAGCATTAACAAAACACCTTTTATACGCATCTTACTTAACCGAGGCAAGTGCTTTGGTAATTTACTGTTGTATGCCAATCAAAAAAAGCCGAATCACACCTCATTAAGTAAATGGCTACAACTGTTAAAACATGAACCTTATCACTCCTATTTACATTATGATTTCATTAAATTAAGCAAACGTGAAGTTGAAGTCTTATCCTTACTGGCACAAGGCAACTCTAATGATGAAATTTCACAGAAATTATGTCGTTCTTTAGGTACAATCAAACTGCATGTACACAATATTTATAAAAAATTAGGGGTAAGCAGCCGTATACAGGCCATTCAAAAGTGTCAAGCCTGTGGATTTGACACAGAACTTATGTCATGATTGGCTAAGTATATAAGCAGTTACACAAAGCTTGTTAGGATATTTTATGGTGTAATCAGTTTTAAGTATCGTAATCAGGTATCATAACCGATATGAGTATCGATCAAATTCTACAAAAACTGGGCAGTGAGACAGGCCTTGGAAATCTAAAGCTGGATGCTATAGGTACTTGTACATTGCGGTTCGAAGGTAAGCATGTTATTGTTATCGAACTTCCGGTCGAATCTAAGTATTTATATATTTATACAATGCTCTTTAAGTTACCGGATGCGGGTCGTGAACCAATTTACGCACGGCTTTTGGAAGCCAACTTGTTTGGAAAAGATACGGGACAAGCCTTTTTTTCATGTAACCCAAAAACACAAGAAGTTTTTTTAACCCGTACCTTAGAAGCAGAAGGAACCGAATACAGCTGCTTCAAAGTGGCTTTAGAAGAACTATTAAATTGTATTGATTTTTGGCGGGAAAAATACGAAAATGGATATCTTTTAAACAGCACGGACAGCACTCCCACAACAGACGAAGATTTAGAAAAATTACCACCAGAATCTAGATTCGTCTAAACTCGCATCAAACCCAAAACATTGTAAAAGCTACAGGTTTGAGTGCATGAATGTTGAGGTGTGTTAATATGAACATATCAGGAACAAGCTCAAATAATTCAAATTATAGTTTGAATCCTCTCACCAATAATGCTACTTCATTTAACAATCGACCTGTCGACCAATTAGTAAATCATCCATTCGACACAACAGCAAGTAACGTCAAAAGATCATCATTTAATAATATCCCACTGACAGAACGTAAAGCTAGCATCGTATAACACTGAAAAGCAAACAACCTTATTTGCAATCCCTTGCAAATAAGCAAAAGGCTATATATTAGCAAAATAAATACAAGGTCATCAAAGATAACAACACAAACACAGAAGTAAAGACACCTGTTTGAACACTCGAATTTTGCATCAACAAGACTCCATATTATAAAGTAAAAACGCCAAAAAAACGTCATAGAAGAGCTAGAACCAAAATGGTTTGTACAGGATAAAGTCAGTGTGCAATTTTTTCGGTATATTTTAAGTAAAAAAAGTTTAGAAAAGTTTATGTCATTTTAACAAAACAACCTATTAGCAATGATAATTGCAATACTTATTTAATATTCAGGACAATCATTAATCAAGTGTTCTATAATTCTTCCAGAAGGCCTTTATCTTAAGGTCTAACTGCCTCTACCTGAATGAGCAAGCTTAATGGGAGAAATTCAGCTGTGAGTTGTGCTGAACAATATAAGGATCACAGAGACTATTGTTATTACAGTCAAAATGGCAAATTGCTAGGGCAAACCAAAGGTTGCAGCCCAGTCAAAGAACTTTTTGACCAGGCTCACTATGTCATTGTCAATCAAAAAGATATGATTAAAAACCTGGATAAACTCGAAGTCATCCGTGAAGACATCCGCACCTGTGAACGAGAGCTGATTAAAACACCGATTGCCAACATTGCTGAAATTTTATATTTAAACAAGCTGCTCAAAGCGCTTAGAGGCTGCCTAAGCAACTAAGGCCTTACAAATCGAGCATTTCAACTCCACAATTCGGTAGTTTATTTATTGCAAGGCCTAAAGTCGCAATGTTTTTTTATCCATTACGCACAAGCTTGTTAAACTTAGTTTTAAATACAAAGGTATATATCAAGCTTGCTGTGACAACATACCCTAAAGCCGTTTTTAAATAAGCAGGATAATACTGAAAGACTCTGGCACTGTACTGCGCCCCACTCATCAGCTCAAACTTACCCGAAAACAGATAAAAACCTAAGTTTGAAAACAAAAAAGCCAACGCCGTAGAGAGCAGCAACCCCAAAGTCCAAATAGGCAAAGCTTTAAGTGTTAAGCTAGTGATACGAGCACAGCAACCTCCTCCCCACCACAAAACACCATAAGCCGGCACCAAAAAACCATAAGCGGGGCTCAAACACCAGTCACTAACACCTGCCCATTGGGTCACAGAAAAGTCAATCACAGCCGCCTCAGTAAACAATAAAACGAATCCAGGCAAGTGACCAATTCCATAGCCCCCTAAAAAAAACAAGGCCCATGAAGCATCTGGCAAATACAGCATATCACCAAAGTGGTGGTATCTTGTCAAAATCATCATAACCATGAGGACGCCCAGCAGTTGGATTTGATGGGTTGTCAATCGCTTAAAATTACCATAAATTTGCCTCAACATTCGGCTCCTTCCCCCGTTCCCTCAATACAAGAGCTTGCTATAAACTCTTTTGTATATAGACCACATCAATTCGTGCTGTAGCGGACTCTGGCCAATACAGTTGCATCTGGCTGATTATAATCTAATGCTGTCTGATAGTCTTTATCTGTGATATTTTTCCCTTCCAAGCTGAATCGTAGATTTGGAGTCGCTTCATACTCAACCCCTAAGTCAAGGGTGACAAAACCACCCAAACGCCTCCCATCATCCTGACGATCACTCTGCGCAAAAATACGGCTAATGAACCTTGTACGATTAAAACGTCTAGACAAGTCCAATCCAAACGTACGCTCAACACGCCTCGTCAAAGACTGGCCAAAGTTAGAGCCCTGACTGCGATTTTCGGGATCTAAAACGCTTAAAACAGCGTTGAAATCCCATTGTTTCCATTGGCCCGAGAAAGCACCCTCAAACCCTAAAACGTGAGCTTGGCTGATATTTTCAGGCCTATTCGTACTGAAATCGAAAACAATTAAATCACTGATGCGTGTCTTAAACATTTGCACGGACCATTGATAGGTTAGATTTGTTGTTTTCAGGCCTATCTCGTAAGATTCAGATTGTTCCGGCTTTAAGTTCGGATTACTGAATCCTGGAAAGTATAAATCATCAAAGTTCGGTGTTTTAAAGGCTGTACCAGCACCTAAAATCAATTGCAACACAGGCAATAAATCGTACCCCCAACGCAAACTAGCCGTTTCAAAATCACCAAACTGTCCATCTTCATCTCGCCTGACACTGGCTTGAAGTTGGTACAAATCTCCCCGACCTTGATACTGCATAAAAATAGCTCTATTACTACGTTCATCAACATCGTATTCGGTAATACTATCCACTTGATCTTTTTGATAGTCAAAACCCAGACTCACTCTACTTGCAGGTCTACCATGCTGCTGCACACCGCGCTGCCAATGATGTAAAACAGAAAATGAGTCACGCTCACTATTAAAACGACCAGCAAATACTGCATTTGCAAAGTTATCAGCCTCTTCCCAGCTATGCCCTGCATTTACGGTCCAATATTGTTGATGATTGACTGGAAGCAATGCATAAGCACTGATAACACGTTGCAAGTTTTCTTCTTCATTTTGAAAAGAGCCATCAAACTCTGTTGTAGATCTGCTTTGATACCATTGCATAGAAAACTCGCTACCATCATGCCCATAAAAACTTGCACCTGAATTGACAGCTGTTGTTTGATAACCGTCCTGATCAGGCTCAACAGTAAAACACCCTGAATTTGGATTGCCTCGACAAGCGTTAAAACCATCAGTATACAATGTATGAACGTTTGCATAAAACTGGCTTGTTCCAAAATTAGACTGGTGACGCAATGTGGTTTGGGTCGTATCATCACTGCCAGTGGCCAACTCAAGACTGCTGTGCGAAGGGGTGTTTTTATTACGAGTTACGATATTGATAACCCCCCCCAGTGCCTCAGAGCCATACAAAGAAGAGGCTGGACCACGCAGCACTTCAATACGCTCAATCGTTGCAATAGAAAGATGCTGCAATGCAACACCTCGCACACTGGGTGTGCCTATTTTAATACCATCAATCAATACCAGAGCATGATCAGATTCAGTCCCTCGCAAAAACACTGAGGTTACTTTTCCTAAACCTCCGCTATTACTGATCGCAACACCAGGCACGCGACTCAAAGCAGACTGTACAGAGTTAATCTGATATTTTTCAATGTCTTCACGTGTAATGACCGTCATAGGTGCCAGTACGTCTTGTAAGGGTTGCAGAATCCTAGATCCAGTAACTACAACGGTAGGTATCTCTTCAGATTTAAAATTAAAATCGTAGGACCAAGCAAAACAACTTACCAAAGAAAGAAAGCCAAAAACAACGAAAGCACAAAAGCTATAAGCCTTTGGCATAAAGTAACGCATAATAACCCTCTAGGTACTCACCCGTACCTAAATAAATCAGTGGAGATACAACTGAGGGCCGGTATCCGGGCTTATGAGCACCTATCCTTAGACTAAGTGGAAGGCTATCCTAATTCCCTTCCCATGTTTGTTAAACACAGTGGTAAACAATTAGGATTTGACTCACTGACCGTTGCGGGGGCAGCATAGGATTTGTAAACTGTATCTGACTTGCTTACGCACCTATTTCCCGTTTAACCGATATCTCTATCAGCACCCTCAGGCTTAAATTAAAAGAGGAAAAAACAATACTCTTTTTTTAAAAAAAAGTCAACAGGGAATATCAGAACCATTCACCAAAATAATGGCATATTCGCTGGCGCGTAATTTATTCTAACGCAACATTGTGGAGTTGAGATGTTCGATTTGCAAGGCCTTACTATTGGCAATGTTGAAAATAATATTCTACTGCCTCGATATCACGCATAACAGCTTGTTGTAAGGCACTCACTGAGTCAAACTTTTGTTCATCACGCATTTTTTTATAAAATTCAACATGTAAACGCCGACCATAAATGTTACCATCAAAACCTAAAATATGCACCTCCAAGATTGGCTTTGTACCACCCACGGTTGGCCTAGTGCCGATATTAGCCACCGCAGGTAATGCCATAGACTCCACCCCCAATACCTTCACAGCATAGACCCCAGTCAAAGGTAAGCGTCTGCGATTAAGATGTACATTGGCCGTCGCAAAACCCAATTGACGACCCAATTGATCTCCATAAACTACAGGACCAGCCAACGAAAACGCTTTACCTAAAAGGCGCTTAGAAAGATCAAAATCCCCTCTCTTGACAGCTTCACGCAACCAAGTTGAACTAATTCGACGACCTGATTGTAAGTGAGTCGGTGATTCATAGGTACAAAAACCTTGCTGCCTCCCCAATCGATATAAATATTGAATATTCCCACCACGCTGGCTACCAAAGCGAAAGTCAGCTCCGACCAACACATGGCGGGCTTGGCATCTTTTTACTAAAATACGCTGTACAAAGGCCTCAGGTGACAGCTGGCTCAGAGCATTGTCAAACCGCAAACAACACACCTGATCTACCCCTAAGTCTGCCAACCTCTCAAGCTTATCACGCAAGTTCATCAAACGCACCGGAGCCTCTTTTGGCTGCAGCTGCTCCAAAGGTTGCGGTTCAAATAGCACAACACAAGAGTCTACATCATTTTCGCTTGCCAATTTTTTTAATTGCTTAACAATAGCTTGATGACCTTTATGAAGTCCATCAAAGTTACCAATCGTTAATGCACAAGAGGCGATATTGGTCTTTACTGCACCCTGTGCTCCAAGACTTATCCGAAACAGAATCATCTAGTCTTGTACCACCCTCACTTCGTCTTGTTTTTGCAACGGTTTAAGCGCATCCTCCTCTGTAGGAATCTCTTCTTTAGCCAACCTTCGTGCTATAGCATCCCAAGCCCGATCAATCACAGCACGCCTATCCAATTCTAATAACCAACCTCTACGTAAATCCCTAACTACCTCTGACAAAGACCTCTGACAAACCTTTTGCCCCAAACGATTGACAAAGATAAACTCTTCCTCATGCCGCTCAGCCAACTTACATCGTTTCGGCTTTTGATGCACCGGTACCCATTTAAACCATGTCCCTATCGGTAAGGCCATCGCCTGTTTATAGTAGCAATCAGACAATATAGCTTCCTCTACAAGCTGCTGTTTAACCGCGTTTTCTTCTTCCTGAACTGCATCTAGCTGGACAAAAGTATCGACTTCAGAAACAACCAAAGCACGAGAAGGCTCTTGACTCGCCGTCAATTCACTGTCATTACTCGCCTCACCACTTTTTCTTACCTCACCACTTTCTAACACGACTAACTCAGCTACTAAATTTTGAATTTCATCACGCAAACTTTGCATACACTCACTTATTTGTGCTTGCCCTAAGGCCAAATGCTGCAAAACCCGTTCAACATTTTGATACAAATTCTCTAACCACTGCGTACGTTGATTCCCCAACTTGCGTAAAGTTTCCTTCTGAAAAGCTAATACAAGCTTTACTGTAAAACGCTTAGCTTTTTGCCACGCACCCCCCTCACAACCTTGCTTAAGTGCTACTCTAAATAAATATTGAAACCACACTTCTTGCATAAATTGCTCAACCACCACAGAAACAGGATAACGCTCAAGCACCACTGCCACCAAACGCTCCACTGTTTTTTTTGCTCTTTCAGTTTTAAGCGCACCTCGAATGTGCTCTCGAGTTCGTTGCTCTACCTTACTCGCTCTTGCTCTCTCATCTTTCATAAATTTCTGAAAAGCTTGATAACAACGTTCAAATATTTCTACATCACCAGAAAACTCATTCAGAATTCGATCCACTATACTTTTTATTTGCAAGAACATCGGATCACATACACTGTCTTGAATATTACAAGTCGTCTCATCCAACCCCACTGCCGCAAAAGCCATTTCATTGATTAAGCGACGCGCTGGATGCTGCGACCTGTCAAAAAAACTTTTATCTTTCAGTGCTAACTTCAGCACAGGAATTTGTAAACGCCCTAATACTGCTTGTACCGAGCTGGGCAAGTTAGAGTCATTGAGAATAAAATCAAAGAACATACTCACAAGATTCACAACATCTGCATCAGATTGGCTCAGAGCAACAGCATTCCCAGCTTGGGCTCTTGCTTGCAATTGTTGACTCACTAGCTGCACCAACTTTAACCCAGAAAAATGAGCAGGTTCACCTAGCACCACTGAAGCAGAGGTCTTCTGAATGTTTGATAAGGTTTCATCCATTTCCTGTTGTGTCAATACAGATGTAGAGGTATAAGCAACATCATCTAATAAAATTGCAAAATTTGAATTAGATACACCCTGCTGCTGATGCAATAATTCACTTAAATACCCATAAGCTGTCGTACCTGCTGCTCTAGCTCTTTGCGCAACAAAACCTTTGTTTGTATTAGCTACTTCTACCTCACTATCTACACCATCTACTCCATACTGCACTTTTGATACTGCACTAGCATTTTCCACAGACTGTGCCTGCCCACCCAGCTGAGTAACGTATCGCTTACCAGTCTCTGCAAAATTACCAATCTCTGCAAAATCTGCAAAAACAGTTGCCTGTGTTTCTTTTTTTCGCCTCGGCGACTTAGCAGGTAAAACAGGCAGAATACCAGCCTTTACTAAAGCTTGATTAGCTTTCTTTAGTATGTACAGACATTGTGTCATCAAACACTTTTCTACACACTTATAAATAATCAATTTAATCTTGATCTCTACCTGCAGGCCATGCATAGCTTTAGAAAAAGCACTACATAACTGCTCCGGATCCAGAGGATTGTTAGAACCGTCAACAACCACAGGATATAACTGACTGAGACGAGTTGAAAGCGCATGTAAAGCCATCGAAAATTCAGCACGTAATTTACTAACCATACCAGTAATAGCAACCGTCTCTTCCATGTGCTCATCTTCTAGCAAGCTCAGTTGTTCAGAAGAGAACGTCAGTGTCGAAGGCTCTCCATGCTCTCTATGCCCACCACCAACCGACTCTTTTTTTGCAAGCAAACTATAAAAAGAGCTCGCAACTGTTTCCAAAAAACTTTTTAACAAAACAGAGCGCTGCAACCGTACCTCTCTCATGCCCTCAAAATACATATTTTGCTCATTGTTAGACCCAGATTTTTCAGCTAATTCAAAAAGCTGATCATCCAGCATATCAAAAACTTTCGCTACTAAAGATTCTAGTTCAACCAAAACAACTTGCTTGACTTGCCGTACCGGAGGCGGTAAAGCTTGTACCTGCTGTTTAGCCGTTTTTTTTACCTCTGTCGTCATGCACTTGCCTCACTCACATCAATTGCCTTCAACAATCTAAACATACCTACAACGATTATTTTAACCGATTACAAGCCAGACTAAACATATAAATGCACTCAAAACTAAAAGCCAAATAATAATCAAAGGTAGTCTTGAAATCGTAAAAATGAAAAGAATAAGCAAAAAATAAGAAACTAACTAAAACAGGCCTTGTACAAACGGATTAAACTGTTTTTCATGACCAATACAGGTTTCAGGCCCATGCCCAGGCACAACCAAAGCAGCTTCTGGCAGGCTAAACAACCTTTCTCGAATAGAATTCTGTATCGCTCTATGATCCCCTCCAGGCAAATCCGTGCGGCCAATAGATTCTTGAAATAAAGTGTCACCAGAAATCAATAAATTATCTTGTTCAAACCAAAAACTAACTGATCCGGGCGTATGTCCTGGCGTATGCAAACAAATACCATTGCACACAGAAAGCGCCATATCATCATACAACCAATCACTGGGATCTGGCATACTAACTTTAGGAATTTGCAACATTCGACACTGAAGCTCAACGGCTCGCCATAGAAAAAGATCGTTTTTATGCAACCACAAGCGAACATCCCAAGCAGTCCGCAAAATACCAGAGGCCAAAAAATGATCAAGATGTGCATGCGTATGAATAATCTCTACCACTGTCATACGCATAGATTTTACTTTTTCTATTATAAGCTCAGGATTCCCCCCAGGATCAACGACTACACAGTGGCCCGTTTTCTGATCACCAATAATTGAACAATTACACCCCAGAGGACCTACAGGAAAGCTTTCTCTAATCATACTAGAGTTCATTTCAGCTCATCAAAGCCCACACTTATCATCAAATATCATCTAAAGGTCTGTCACTGTAGCACACTCAAGCGGTGATTGTTTCACAACCTCAGTCTCAACACACGCAGGCATTGGACGCTCCTTTTTATCTATAATCAAAGCAGAGGCAATAATGTTTTTCAAGCTCTTTCGAAATTTTTCGGTTTCTCCCTCAGAGTTTTGCTGATTTTTTTGAAGCTGAAGCAAATGCAAGGTTGCAGACTCAACAATCCATATCAAAGGATACATAGTAGAGGAATCAAACTTAGTTTTCTGTATTCGCTCGACAGCATCGCACAGTATCTTAACCAACTGTTCAAAAGCATTTTTACGAATAGCGGACAATGGAGACTCTGAGCTGTAAGCTTCTTCTTGCATAATACGTAACATTGGCCCAAAGTCTTGATGATAACTAAAAAACAAGTCCACTGATGTATCAACGAACTCCTGCATTGTACTGACCTTAGCATACTCTGCTTGAAAACGAAGGTTCATAACATCAACGGAAATGTCATAAATGCTTTTCAAAACCTCCATCTTATTTTTAAAATATTTATAAAATGTTCTTCGAGATACGTTGGCTTCCTCTAAGATATCCTGCACAGTTGCGTCATTTAAACCTTTTTCAATAAAGACGACGATAGATTTAAACAAAATCTCAGAGCGAGCACTGTTACCTCCCCAAGCTTCTTTTGCAAAATACCCACGCTTAGCTTGGACATCAACCACTTGAAGCATCGCTTTAAGACGCTGAACTTGCACAGACGAAAATAAGTTTTCACTAATATTTGATTCTTGCATGTAATTTAATCCTTATTCTGTTCTTAATGTCATTATTGGAATGAGTCCAAGCTCGAACCCTGAACCACTTAACTTCAAATAACACTCAAACTCAGCTTACCAGTACACTCCTTAAGTCTCTCAAAACTATATGCCATAACATTAATTAATAACTAGTCACACAATATACAATTAGCATTCCCTGTTTTTTTCCATATATCGACTCATCTAAACCAAGCTTTTTTACTTATGTAAACTCAATGTATCAACCCCAAAAAAAATTTATGCTGTTTACTCATCAATTACATTATTACTCATAATTACCAAGCGGTGTATCAATAATTAAATAATAACGCAATGATCATACAAGTATGTCGATTCTACATCCATAAACACAAATCTCTTTAATTAAATAGATGTTTACCAGCTTCTTATACACTGTTACGCAGCCATTGTCATGCTTTTGTTAGATATTCGTTAAGAAATACCCTGTTATCGGTCATTTCTCAACAATACTGATCTAATTATTAAACCTAAACAGAAAGTCTTCATGTCTAATTTTATAAACACTCACTTAAAGTCTGATGGGACTATAATCAGTATATATTCATGACTTCCTCTTAACAATAAACACACAAACCCAAGAAATGTCCTAGACAAAAAATAGCTACTTAGCTTAAGTAAATAAACTTATCTTACAAAAAAACAAGTTACCAAAACAATTACCGTGTAAATCCAATTTTCATCACCAAAGGTGACGAAAATTGGATCGCTCATGGCTGTTTCTTGCTTTAGTTATACTCTAATCCAGCTGTGAGAAAAACAACCATAAGCGATGCAACTTTCATCACCCCAAGTGACGGAAATTTAACTTTCACTCAAGCGATAATACAACCCCCTAATTCAAACAAATCGAAAAAACAAATCGCCATCACAACATAAATTAGAGTTTTTATTCTATTTTTTTCAGATACCATACATATAGCTAGGCTGAAAGATACAAATTAAGCTGTAGTGTCACCGCATGAACACGAGAGCACAAACTATCTTTCTATGACAACCCTTTTCCAATGATGGCACTCAGTTAATATCGTAAAAGTTCAGCCACTGGATAACCTTTTAAGCTTTGCTTAAAAAAAATCACAAACTCACTAAAGAAAATGAGGACTTAACACATGGGCAACAACATGATAGAGCAGATTACTGGCAAACTAAAACAGCAGTTTGAAAAAGCAACTCACGCAGGAAGAGGCCTAGCTTTTCGAGTTACAGAAAGCTGCACAAAACAAATCGAAAATCTGATTAAAGAAGGTGAAGCCAAACAAAACAAAGGGGAAACCGTTATCAGCCAAGTAAAAAAAGCCATAGGAGTGCTACCTACCGCTAAGCAGTCAGTGCCTCAAATTAGGCTAGCTGCCATTGGCCTAATGAGCAAAACACTTGAAAACAGTGGGTCTATTTACAGTAACTTAGTTAAAGCTGGAGAGTCAAAAAGCAACCAAAAACCCAAAAAAGCAAAAGCAGCCTAAGTTTAGAACCAATTTACAAAACAAACCTTGCTCCCCACCTCCACAGGCAGGTTACAGGAGCAAGGTTAGCTTACTGGCCTAGCAATACAGACTTAACAATCATAATCATGATGAACACTAAAACAAACACAACAACAAAGCCTATCACAATATAATCTGATGCTTTTCCTTGCTTAAAATCGCGCTCACGATTTCGATTGCTTTGAATTCCGAACAGCGCTGCAAAAATACTCTTTAACACTGCAAAAAAGCCTGTACCACTTTTTTCTTCAGATAATCTCATATCTTTTAACTCTCTTTCAATCACACCACAAGTTTTTGCCATTGCCTACTCATCCAAATATAGGTAAAAACAACAACCATTGTAACACCGTACTGACTCACATAACCTTAAGACCGGCACCACCCCCTGCCAGCGGACAGGCACCCAATTTACCAACCATAGCCGCATCAACCACATTCAATAAGGAATGGTCACGAAACAACTTTAACATTTAGAGCGGATACATGTTTGAGCGAAGCGAGTTCAGCAGCGGAATTTAACTTTACTTTATCCTAAACAAATTGCTTGACTGGCAGAGAAGATTTTTAAATTGGCATTCAAGTTAGAGCAGAATGTAAGCAACCTGAGACCAAATCGCAATCGCAATGTTACAAACAAAATGTGAACAAAAAACACTCTATAAAAATTAAAATCAAGTTTAGTTTGACAGATTAAAAAATGGAAGTAGAATAACGCATCGTCAGTGGGTGGTTAGCTCAGCTGGGAGAGCATCGCCCTTACAAGGCGAGGGTCGCAGGTTCGAGCCCTGCACCACCCACCAAGGCATCACAGGGGCAGCTGTGTATGGCTTAAGCTGTATAATATCGGAGCGGTAGTTCAGCTGGTTAGAATACCGGCCTGTCACGCCGGGGGTCGCGGGTTCGAGTCCCGTCCGCTCCGCCATTCTCGCCCATATTATTATGAGGTGATTACTATGAAAG
>JANQJO010000140.1 GCA_028281605.1 Pseudomonadales bacterium | reverse complement strand
TTGTACAAATCATAACCTGTTTTTTCTCGTCTGTGTATCCTCCAATTATATCACGGAAAAAAATCAGAATGATCAGGTTAAAATATGGCCGCTATAGTCAGTTAAAATGAATCTTTCCAAGCTCTTAATTCAGAAAATACTGACTCTGTATCGGTGAGGGTTTGTTTGCAGTGATGTGAAACGCTGCTGATTACTTCAGGTTGGTCACATCTTAAGAAAGGGTTGGTGGCTAATTCGGTTGCTAAGGTGGAAGGCAGGGTGGGTTTGTCTTTTGAGCGTATGGCTTGTGCTTGCGTTTGGCGTTGTTGCAGTTGTGTGTTGCCAGGCTCTACAGCCAAGGCAAAGTCCATGTTTGCTAGCGTGTATTCATGAGTACAGTAAATTAAAGTTTCACTGGGTAGTGTAGCAATGTTTTGTAATGACTGATGCATTTGTTGTGGGCTTCCTTCAAACAACCGACCGCAACCGCAGGCAAAGAGAGTGTCTCCGCACAGTAAAAAAGGTTGTGCCAGTGAAATTGAGTAATAAGCAATATGGCCTAAGGTGTGCCCAGGCACCGATAAAATTGAAAATTCTATATCTAATAAAGGCAGAGTTATCGTATCCCCTTGTCCTAAAGGATGGGTAACCCCTTCGATTTTTTCCGCTGCGGGTCCGAAAACGGGAATATTTCGAGCTTGAGTTAAAGCTTGAATGCCAGTGGTATGGTCCCAGTGATGATGTGTGATAAGCACAGAGCTTAGGTTTAATGACAATGCGGTTAAGGCTGTTTCTACAACACGACTGTCCCCTGGGTCTACCACGGTTGCTTGCCGAGTATTTTTATTAAAAATCAGCCAGATGTAATTATCTTCAAAGGCTTTTAGAGCTTGAATTTGGATATGTTCTAACATATGGTATGCTCAGTTGCGAAAGTTAACGTTAAGGAGCCCACTCATGGCACTCATGGAGAACCGGTTTAGTATAAACTAAGAGAGGTGCCTGTGCATCCGTGGTCGTTTGCATATAAATGAATATATCCATAGGGTGAGAATACAATGAAACTTCCTAAATTACTTGCAAAACAGAGGGTTGCTGATAATGAGGCTTTGGCTCAAAATTTGGCTTGTTGGTTTAGGACGACTGTTGGTCAACGTGTATTATGTGCTGAGGCTGAGATCTTAGAGCAGGTCCTACCTCGATTTTTTGGTTACTACTTAGCACATATTGGACCAGATTTTGTTGGGGATATTCCAAGTGAATGTCCTATTAAGAGCCAGTTTCGGGTTGTGACGCGAGTGACTGCGCAGTTAAAGTCAAAATCATCCATTTCGTGCATTGCCAAAGCCAATCAGTTGCCTTTTGAGTCTGATAGTGTGGATGCCTTGTTGTTGCATCATTGTTTAGATATCGAAGGGAATGTGCATCATATTTTACGTGAAGCGTCCAGAGTCATATTGCCTGGAGGCAGTGTGGTTGTGGTCGGGTTTAATCCTTGGAGTTTATGGGGGCTTTGGCGAATTTTAGCAGGATGTGCTCATTATGGAGGAGATCAAGCGCCGTGGGGGTGTCGTTTTATTAGCCCTTATCGTTTATCAGATTGGTTAAATTTGTTAGATTTTGAAGTTGATGGTTGTGAAACCACATTTTATTTACCGGCATGGGCTGGAGAAGGAGGTATGGCTCGTTTTCGTCCTGTACATGCCCTTGCTGATCGTTATTTAAATCATTTTGGTGCTTTGTATGTATTGGTGGCGCATAAGCGTAAGTCGTGCATGACTCCCATTAAGCCTAAATGGCATATCCCTCAAAGAAAGTTTACAGTGGTGCCAGTGGCTCATGTTAAAACGTTGCATGTGGTGCAAAATTCTAGCCGTGGTCCAGATGAATAAATGTGTCGTACACTCTCGAGTGTGTAGGAAAAATAAGTGACAAAAAAAAATAAAAAATCAGAAAAACACAAAGTGGCTATGCAAAAACAAAAGGCTAAAGTGGATGCTGGTATTGAAGCAGCCTCTATTGAACGGGGTGTGGCGATCTTATTAACAGGAAATGGGAAGGGCAAAACCAGTTCGGCGTTTGGTATGATTATGCGCGCGTTAGGTTATGGTCATAAGGTGGGGGTGGTACAATTTATTAAAGGCCAACAGCTCTCAGGGGAAGAGTTGTATCTGCGGGATCATTGTCCGCAGGTCGAGTTCCACCAAATGGGTACAGGTTTTACCTGGGATACACAAGATCGTGACAGTGATATAGCCGCTGCAGAAAAAACTTGGGTTTGGGCTGAGGCGATGCTCAGCAATGATCGTTTTGATTTGGTTGTGCTTGATGAGTTAACGTACATGATTGCTTATCAATATTTAAATGAAGAGGCTATTTTATCGGCCTTGAAGCATCGTCCAATTGAACAAAGTGTTGTCGTGACAGGTCGAGGTGGAGGAGCAGCTTTACAAGCGATTATGGATACTATCTCTGAAGTGAAAGAGGTGAAGCATGCTTTTAAGGCTGGCGTTAAGGCGCGCCAGGGAGTTGATTTTTAGGCCATTGGGTGGCGGCGGCTGGTTTAGCTCGAAGTTGGAGTTTTGCTGGAGAATTTATGGAGAGGGGGTATGAGGGCTTATACTTTTTTTGTTTGTTGTTTTGCGTTCATCGTAACAGGCTGTATTGGTTCTGGGAGTATTTCGAGTATTGAAAGTCAGGGCCAAGCTCATTTTCCAATTTTGACGGGCATTGATTTACTGGGTAATACTCGTAAGATTCCACAAACTTTGAGTGGTCAATTAAATATTGTAGTGGTTGCTTTTGAGAGAGAGCAGCAAGTTGATGTTGACACTTGGATTATGTCAGTGACTGATATTTTACAAAGCTATGATTCAGTGGGGTTTTATGAAATTCCGTTGATTTACGAAGTAAATGCAGCTTATAGGGCCTGGATCAATAACGGTATGCGATCAGGTATTGAGGATGCTGTATCGCGGGAGCGTACTATTACGGTTTATACGGATAGAGAGCAGTTTATTGGGCTAATGAATATGAGTACGAATGATATTTATGTATTGCTGTTGGATCGCCAGGGAAAAATTTTGTGGCGTACTCAAGGTATCGCGACAACGGAAAATACAGTGTTCTTAGAGAATGCAATTCGTCAGTATATCAGTCATGAGAGATCATGAACGGTTAGGTACTCGGGCCAGTGCAGCTGTCAAGGCAGCCAATCCAACTAGGCTTATAGAAGCGGCTACCAGTGTCATCACAGAAACTCCTTGCCCTAGCAGCCAACCCCACAAAGGGGGTGAGAGCGCTGTTGAAAAAACCATTGCCATGCCCATAAGGCTTTTTATAGAAGCTAAGTGGATTCGGCCAAAAGCTTCGGTGTGTGCCGCAGAAAACGTTGCTTCAGTTGCCCCTTGAGTAATACCCAACAATGCTAAATAAACAAACCCAGATATCATTGAATCCCCTAGTAATAGAGAGAATAAACAGGCCAATAGGGGCAGTGAGGTCCAAGGCAAAATTTTAATTGCGCTGTAATGGTCGATCAGTGGGCCAATGAAAAAAGAAAAAGCAAAACGACAAATACCGTAGCCTAAAAACATAGAAGCCATTTGTTGCATTGACCAGCTTTTTGCAGTGATGATACTGTCTTGGTGATAAAACAAGGCTGTAGCAATGAAAGCGGGTGATAACATTAAAGGGAGAACCATCCAAAAGTATGAATGCTGGAGCGCTTGGCTGCGTGTCCAAGATTTTGCAGTATCCAGTGGTGGAGCATCTGGGTGATCATGGTACTTCTCTGTTTGATTTTTGTCTGCATATGGATCGTTTTTGGGTACTAATAAACGTGATAGCGGAATGAAGATGAACCAGCAGGCAAAGGCTATGGTTAAACAAGCCTGTTGCCAATCCAGTACTTTGTATAGTGTAACCATAGTGATGGGTAGTATTGCTTCTCCCAGAGAGATGCCTAAGCCTTTTAGCCCAAGTGCTTTGCCCCGATTGTGTGTGAAGTAGCGTGCCGTTGCTGTGCTGGCTGTAAAAGTCATCAAAGCTTGGCCAAAGTGTCTGAGGACAAACATCGCGATCAATGCCTGCCAAAGGTGTGTTGCTGTTCCCATTAAGAATGCACCTAAGCCTAACCCAAAACCAACTAAGGTGCTGTAAAGATGTACATTGGTTTTGTCCAATAGTGCTCCAGAATATAGGAGTGTGACTGCGCTGAGTAAGGTGATGATTCCATATAGAGTGCCTGATTCTGCTGTACTCAAGTTAAAAGTTAGATTCAGTTGGGGTACGAATAAAGCGAAAAAAAAGGTTTGACCAAAGGAAGAAAAAAAAGTGTGTAACCAGGAATAGGCTAGATAGCGTGGGTAACGTTTTATCAGCTTTAAATAACTTGATAGCATGACAGTCATAATGCCTATTGTTCTAAGATGTTCATGTTGTGCTTCAGACGGAATTGGATAGCTCGGATGTCACAATGAAGGAATTACTGTAAGGCTCCTAAAGTTACCCCCCGAGCGGAAAGCTGTCAAGCTAAAAATCGTGGGGCCCCAAAAATACTCCCTTGAACTTTGAACATGAGATTTACAGTTGATGGGGTTCCGATTTTTAGCTTGACAGATTGGAGTGCCCATACTCTGGTACAGAGATTTATTTTGTTACGCCTCCTTTAGTTAATTATTACTGTAACTAGTTACTCCCCTCCCCCCTAAAAACCTTGCATGAAAAGAATATTAACATCATGACGTCGCTGTTTGTGGCAACGGAGGGGCTGGTTGGTTTTTCTGTCGTGTTGCGATTACATCTACAAGACTGTCTTGATTATTACGAGTGCCAAAGCTGATTTGGCGGCCAATAATCCAATGTCTTAATAAGCGCTCCACTTCATTATTTATGAGCGGAAAGGCGACATTTGATAAGACGTACCAATTGCTTCCCAATCGTTGATAAACTCTTTTGCTATCGCCCTTGTTTTAGCGTGAGAGTACTGAGAGTATTCAACGTAAATCGCCTCGAATTGTATTAATAAATTGACATATTTTGCTGAAATATCTGTATCTGGACCCTCTCTTGCCGCCTTGATGACAGCTTTAAGTTTTTCGAAAATTCCGAGTCCATATTCATCGGATAAAGATCACTCACGCATACTACATTTTTGCACAGTATGTGTAAGTGAGGCTTGCTTTGCAACAGTAATAGACTGTCTTTATGATGGACATTTCAGACTAATAAAGATAGCTTTTTAGTTTAAGGTTTTGTAACATGACGAGTAACAGTAGATTGTGTCAGTAATGTTGTAAGAGATATGCGTCGCGATGACGCATATCTTAACTATTTGGTCAATATCGTCGTTGCGACGCAGATTCAAATGTTAGTTGCTTAGTGCTATCGGAAGGAAATTCATAATGGAAATACATGAGCCACTTACAAAAAGAGCAAAGAGTACAAGACGATCAGCATGTTTTTCAGTATCGCTAATAGTTACAACAGTGTTTGCGATGATATTTTTCTTTTATGTCGGTTCTGGGTCGGGAGGTTTTCTATTTTATCCTGAATTCGCTTCGATCGAAGCAAAAATTAGTGAAAGTGCTAAATTGCTTGAAGAGAATGTAAAGGCAAATAGTTCGCTTGAACCATCCGATCTAGCTGATCTGGAGAAAATGAAGATAGAGCTTCAGTTAAAGCAGTCTGAGCTCGACCTGAAAAGAACCGAGTTGGAGCAATCATCAGCAGATGCTAGAAGGTTAGCGTCTACCATCACTGACTCGGTGACTAAAGTTGGCGCTGTTCTAATTGCACTATACATGGTACAAATTTTACTAAGTCTCACACGTTACCATTTTCGGCTTGCGGATCATTTAACAATAGTGGCCGAGTCTATTAAGCATTCTGATTCGGACACTGTGAAGCTTAAAGAGATCATGGATTTAATGGGGGTTAATCATATAGATTTCGGGAAATCTCCAGAAACGCCCATGCAAAACATAGTTGAGCTAATCAAAGAGCTTCCCGAAAGAATCGCAACTAACAAGCGCGTCAATTAGGACGCTCGCAAGCTCGCGCCTATTACGCGGGCATTAGGCCATAAGCGTTGGGGTAAATGACAAGTCATGGATAAAAAAATATATTGGACTTCAGCTCTTACTTTCTTAAGTGGAATCATCGTCGCTGTGATTGGATATAGAAGCAACTTTATTACGACAGATATAAAGGAAGGTGCAAGTTGGGATTTGCAAAGGGCAAAGATAATCTATCAACAGGCAGTCAAAAGTTCACAAGACGATAAGAATTCGGCGTCCATTGGGGCGTGGGCCTGTTATCACTCGATTGTTTACGATTGCATTATTCAAGAGTGGAATGCAGTTGGAGACAAAGCGGGGCACATGAAAAATGCTTGTCCTCCTAGCGATCCTAAGAACTATGAAAAAACTTGTAATCATCCGGGAAAAGCTAAGTAACGCAAGTTATATGCTTATTGAGGCTGGAATTGCCTAATAACAATGTTAGACTTCATTCTACGAAAAAATGTAGGTAATTTTGATAATGAAAAGTATATATATTGAGACATCAATTTCTAGTTATTTAACTGCTCGTCCAAGTTCTGATGTAAGGGCTGCTGCATGGCAACAAATAACTTATCAATGGTGGGAAGAAGAGCAAAACAAATATGATACATTTGTTTCAGAGTTAGTAATAGTCGAAGCTTCCGAAGGTCATCCAGAAGCCGCTGGACGACGACTTAAAGCATTGGAAAATATCCCTGAATTACCTATCAGCCAAGAGATGGGGGAGCTAGCAAAATCATTAATGGCTGGTGGTGGAATTCCTTTGTCTTCTGAGGCAGATGCATTGCACGTGGCAATATCTGCTGTTCATCGTATTGATTATCTATTAACATGGAATTGTCGTCATATAAACAATGCCACTACAAAACCTATTATCCGTAAATTATGTGAAGAGGCTGGTTATATTTGTCCAGAAATATGTACTCCCCTTGAACTATTATCAGAGGGCTAAATAAATGTATAAAGACGAAATAATCGAAGAAGTATGGAAAAATAGAAAGGCTTATGTTGATCGTCATAACCATAATCTTGAGCAAATGATCGAAGATCTTATGATACGTCAAAAGCAATCAGACAGGAAAATTATAGATCGACGGTCAATGTCTAACAACCAAACAAAAAGCTCAAGTGGCTAAGTTTATTATCATGTTTTACTTCGAAGAATTGGGGCTCACCGCACCGAACCTCGCAGGTATTGATGGGCAAATAATAAATTTCGGCAAGTCCATATGAACAGAGCATAATGCGCCCGCAACGAAATATTTCTTAAAAATATGTTGGTATTACATATAATACCAACTATGGAACCTGTAAATGTAGTGATTGATACTAACGTAATTGTAGTTGCTTTCCGCTCAAAGAAGGGAGCATCTTATAAGTTGTTGAATTCAATAGCAGATGGTATTTATATACCTAATATATCGGTTCCTTTGTTTCTAGAGTATGAGTCGGTAACAAAGAGAGATAAGCTTATAGAAGGCCTTACAGAAGATGATATTGATAACATTCTCGACTATTTTCTAAGCCAATCAAATATAAGAGATATATATTTCTTATGGCGGCCTTACCTTAAAGATTCTAAAGATGACTTGGTCTTAGAAGTTGCTGTTGAATCAGCAAGTGAATATATCATTACTTTTAACAAAAAGGACTTTAACGATATTGAAAAGTTTGGTGTACAAGCTATAACTCCCCAGCATTTTCTAAAAGACAGAGGTGTTATCACATGAGCACGTTAAGTTTAAGATTACCGGACTCGTTGCATGAACAGGTTAAAATTTTGGCACAGGAAGATGGTATTTCAATTGTGACCTTACGGCAGCTCTACCTAACTTTAGGGAAAAAATCTGATTTAATGATGGCTCTGTTAACAAATAAAGGAGCCCAACATGAATCAAGCCTTA
>JANQJO010000134.1 GCA_028281605.1 Pseudomonadales bacterium | reverse complement strand
GCCAGAGTTGCAAGACTTTGGTGAAACCGGCCTCTATGAAGCAGGAAGTTAACGCCATAACTACCTATGGATAGTTTTGGATAGGTTTAACGGAACGGTTTTCTCACGGTGAATGTTTAAAAATAGCACGCTTAAATCTTCAAGAATCTAAACAAGCTTTTAGAAAAAAACGCGAAAATCCAAGTTATCAATTTAGCTGCTAGGGCGTGCTGAAGTTTCAAAGTAAACACTTGACATAAAAAATGTTATATCGTTATTGTTATAGTTAAGCACTGGTTGCTATTTTGATTAATAGCTGTTATAGCTAAAGCTTTATATGGCGAATAAATAATATGAGGTTGAAGTTATGGTTGCAGCTATTAATGGTTTACAGAATAATAGTTATTCTACAGAAACTTTAAAAAAGCCGATTGATCAGCAGCGACAACATGGGACGTTGAACTCTTTAGTTGTTTTAGGGGAAAAGACTCAAGGAAGGGTTTCTGAAAGTGGTAATATGCGTTGTAACGGTCTAAAAGCCCCTTCTTTAGCTGTAAAGCCACCTGAGCCCCATCCTCCTTCAAATGTTCTTTCGCTACTACAGGCTCTTGGAGGGAAAATACTAAGTACTATCAGAAATTCTCCAATGCTATCCATTAGCGTGACACTGGCTTTAGCCTGTAGTATAAAATTAGCTCAAGCAGCAGTAGAAGCATCTGAAGGTGATACTACGGAAGTCTGCCTTTCATGCCCTCCAGGAGAGTTTGATGAGGCAGGTTTAATTCGCCCCTATTTCGATGGCCCACCTCTATATCTTAAGCCTCGTGATGAGGCAACGTACGAATGCTTAGCCAACCACCTAGGACAATTTGCTGTAAATGCTTCGCAAGCTGCAACACGTATCACAGGTTGGCTTATGGAATCTGGTCTCACTGAAAATCAGACATTAAAAGCGTTCACGCAATTACTGAATCCTCAGAACGAGCATGGCCTTTACCGTCAAGGTCCCATGGCAACAGCAATAGCTAATACTCCAGCAAGTAAATATTTCGGTCCTTCTATATCTCCAGACATATCGAATATAGTTGAGGCTATGTGCGCAATGTTTAAATGTGTCAGTGACATAACCATTGCTTGTGGCTATTATATTAATAGAGAGTGTAATCCTTTGTACGGGTACGGTGGTCTTTCTCATCGCTTGCCTGAGCTTTGCCTTGGTGATTTGGGGTTGGAGCCAGATCGCTTTTCTTGAGGTGGCGGTATTTGTATGCCATGCTCTCTGAGAAAATTAACTAAAGCAATCAGTGGTAAGCCAATTAATCCTGTTGGGTCTGAGGTTTTGATAGTTTCGCATAGGCTGATGCCGAGCCCTTCGGACTTGAAAGCACCGGCGCAGTCCCATGCGGGCTCATGATCCAGATAGAGGTTTATCTCTTGATTGGAAAACGATCTAAAAACAACCTCTGTGGTGTCTACAGTGCTCTTTGAATTGTGCTTATCCCATAGATAGATGGCAGTGTAAAAAAAAACAGCTTTTCCTCTGATTTTAAGTAATTGCTCTTTAGCTGCCGACTTTGATCCAGGCTTATGCAAAATTTGATCGTTCACTACTGGAACTTGATCACTACTTATAATTAGTGCATTATCTTGTGTTTGCGCAATATGTTCCGCTTTTTTTTTAGCCAGACGTGATGCCAGGCCTTGACCCGTTTCTGCCGGCAAGGGGCTTTCGTCAACATGAGGGGAGAGTGAGTCAAAAGTTAATCTTAACCGCTTGAGTAAGTTTTTTTTATAAGGTGACTCAGATGCCAATATTACTTTTTTATACATTAGTTAATGTCTGGCTCAGCTTTTGGTGCTCATCGTATTTCAGGTATAATAACAATAGATAGGCTGCTTGAGATAACTAAGGTCTGTATAGTAGCACAACTTGGCAGTATGTAGGACGACTTTGTGTTGTAAAATTGCAAGCCATGATTACTAAGGGCTTTGGCGAGGAGGGCGAAATATGATGAGTGAGGCACCACGCTTACCAGCCTACATTAAACTTCGCCGTTTGGCTCAACGGGATGCACGGCTAGAGGGAACCTTGCCTTTGAGTCAATTTACACGTTTGGCAGAGCATAGCGCCTTGAGTGACAATGCCTTGGCGCAGGCCGCACCGTTGGAAGCTGAGTTGGAGTTCTTTTTCGACGAGGAGCGATGGCTGGTTATTCAAGGCGTTGCTCGTTGCCATTTGCCTTTGGTGTGTCAACGTTGTATGCAGGGATTCAACTATTGTATTGACCTTCGGGTCAGTTTAGTGCAAGTTGCAAGCGATGAGGAAGCAAATGAATTGCCAGGTGGTTATGAGCCTTTGGTATTTCAGGAAGATGAATTACCTATAGAAACTTTGTTGGAAGATGACCTATTGCTTGCATTGCCGCTAGTGCCATTGCATCCTGAGCATGAATGTCAGCAAAGTATAAGAAACTATCAGACGACTGAACCAGAACCATGTATAAATAAAAGAAAAAACCCGTTCAAGGTGTTAGAGCAATTAAAATTAGATTCGTCCTGATATGCCCTTACTTTCTTTACATCAATAGTGAGTATTAATTGGCCTTTTTGTTTTTTTCTTAACCAATTAAAGTGGTATAAAACAGTATCGCTCTTAGTCGTTTCGTTTTAAAATGTGTTCCTGAACACCAAACACTGTTTGTATTGTAGCGTTGTTTGTTAAAGTAAAGTGACACGAATTCAATGAGTGCCGTGAGGATATATTTATGGCTGTACAACAGAACAGAAAGACTCGTTCTAAACGGGATAAGCGTAGATCGCATAATGCATTAACTGGGGCTGCCGTTTCTCAAGATCCATTGACAGGAGAAACCCATCGTAGACACCACGTAACTTCTGATGGTTTTTACCGTGGCAATCAAGTGATTTTCAAAGAGAACGAAAGTGAAGTTGAAAGTAACGAAGAATAGAGCTTCTGCTGCTTGAGATGACATGTAGCTAAAACCGATTAAGATGGATTATTGAATACTTGAAGGGATAGTTATATATTGAGTGCAAGAATTCGGATTGCGTTCGATGCTATGGGTGGTGATAACGGAACTGTGGTAACGGTTCCTGCCGCGATAAGGGCTTTGAAGCAATACCCTAATCTTGAGTTGTTATTGGTCGGACAAGAACAAGCGCTTCGAAATAGCCTTCAGGCTATTTCGCTTCCTAGCAGCCTTACCACTAGGCTAGAGCTTGTTCCGGCTGAGCAAGTGGTTGAGATGGGTGATAAGCCTGTAGAGGCTGTGCGTAAAAAAAGAAAATCTTCTATGCGGGTTGCCATGGACTTAGTAAAAAATAACAATGCTAAGGCTATGGTCTCAGCCGGTAATACTGGAGCATTGATGGCGATGGGCAAAGTCGTCTTAAAAACTTTGTTACAGGTAGATCGGCCGGCAATCGTGACAACGATTCCTGCTCACAAGGGGCATTTTCATATGCTTGACTTGGGTGCTAATGTTGATTGTGACGCACAGCAGTTATACCAGTTTGCGCTGATGGGTGCGGTATTATGCTCTGCTATTGATGGCATACCCAACCCTCGTATTGGCTTGCTCAATATTGGTGAAGAACAGATTAAGGGTAACGAGCAAGTGAAGTTAGCTCAAACTTTAATCGAACAGCACGTTGGTTTGAACTATATTGGTTTTGTTGAAGGTGACTCTATCTTTTCCGGTGTAGCTGACGTTGTCGTGTGTGATGGTTTTGTCGGAAATGTGAGCTTAAAATCCATTGAAGGGGTCGCAAAAATGATGGCTCAAATGGTACGTGATGAAGTTCGAACTCACGTTTTTTTAAAGATATTGATGTCATTGGCTTTGCCTTTTTGTGGTTCTTTGAAGAAGAAGTTAGATCCTAATTACTACAATGGTGCTAGTTTAATTGGTTTGCGTGCCACCGTGGTGAAAAGTCATGGTGGCGCTAATATTGAGGGTTTGTTAACAGCATTGGCATTGGCATTTGAAGAGGTGCAAAAGGATGTCCCGACCTTGATCAGTGAGCGCTTAGCGCATTTTGAGTGAGACAAAGATAAGGTATGGGTAAATTGGGGTTTGTATTTCCAGGGCAAGGTTCGCAATTTGTAGGGCTGTTGAGTGCTTTAAGTCGTTGTTATCCAGTTGTCAAAAGCACTTTTGATCAAGGGTCAGAAGTTCTAGGCTATGATGTTTGGCATATGGCTCAAAATGGTCCGGTGGATGCGCTGGATAAAACTGAAGTGACACAGCCTGTAATGTTGCTAGCCGGTGTCAGTGTGTGGCGTGTTTGGCAAATGAAGCAAGGTCCCTTGCCTGTTTTTATGGCAGGGCACAGCTTGGGTGAGTATACCGCTTTGGTGTGTTCAGGAGTCTTGTGCTTAGAGCAAGCGGTAGATATTGTGCAAAAGCGTGGACAATATATGCAAGAGGCTGTGCCTCAAGGTCAGGGCGGTATGGTTGTACTCTTGGGATTTAGTGAATCGCAACTGCAGGAAATTTGTGAACAAGCCTCTTTGGTTGGTGAAGTAGCGATAGCCAACTATAATGCACCGGGTCAGGTTGTACTTGGCGGTTTTATGCCTGCTATTGATCACGTGATGGCTCTGGCCAAAGCCATCAATCCTAAGCGAGTGATTCCTGTGGCTATGAGTACGCCCTCGCATTGCGCTTTAATGAAGCCAGCGGCTGATCGTTTGCGGAAGCACTTGCTACAAGTAGAATTCAAAACACCTCAAGTGCCAATTATCAATAATCTTGCAGCTAAAATTGAAACTGAAGTTACCGCGATTCGGGAGGCTCTGGTGGAGCAACTGTATCGCCCTTTGCGTTGGACTGACATTGTACGGCGGATGAGTAATGAAGGAGTTGATACCCTCATCGAATGTGGTCCTGGTAAGGTCTTAACTGGTTTGAACAAACGCATTTGTCGCAAGTTGCAGTGTAAAGCGATGAGTGATCCCAGCAGTATAGACTTGGCTTTAAAGTGGTGTAAAACAGAGTTTTTGTAAGTGATGCATTACAGTCATGATGAAATCTGAAGAGTATGCTAATAAGGTTGTGTTAGTGACCGGTGCCAGTCGAGGTATTGGCTATGCGATAGCAGAAGCGTTTGCACGCCAAGGTTATAGTTTGGTTGGGACTGCTACAAGTCATGCTGGTGTAGAAAAAATAACGGCGCTATGTGAACGTTATCAAATTAATGGAACGGGTTTGCGCATGGATGTAGGCTCGATACAATCCATTGAGGAGGGTATGGCTCTTATCACTCAAGATTATGGTGCACCGACCATACTAATCAATAATGCAGCTGTGGTGCGTGATAACCTATTGCTTAGAATGCGTGAAGATGAGTGGCGAACAGTGATGCAAACCAATTTAGATGCAATTTACTACTTATCCAAGGCAGTTTTGAAAGGCATGGCTAAAGCGCGCTGGGGCAGAATTGTTAATATCAGCTCGGTGGTGGCTCGTACAGGTCATGCGGGTCAGGTCAACTATGCAGCTGCTAAAGCAGGTATGGAAGGTTTTACTCGATCATTGGCTAGCGAAATGGCCAGCCGAGGTATTACGGCCAATGCTGTAGCGCCAGGCTTTATACAAACGGATATGACACAGTCCTTATCAGAACTGCAACGAGAGGCGATTTTAAATAATGTGCCACTTAAGCGTTTAGGGCAACCACAAGAAGTGGCTGCTGCTGTTATGTTCTTAGCCTCTAGTGAAGCAGCTTATATTACGGGAGCGACGATACCAGTTAATGGTGGGTTGATGATGGGATAATAGTCGAAGTATTCAGTATCCTTGGCTCAACTTCGAGACTAATTTTAAAGTATTCTTATTGCTCAATGAGTTAATCTTATCTGCGTATGCGTGCCCAACTCATGTGAACCCCTTTGAACTTTAATTGAAAACGAATCGTATGCGATACATGATAGGGAACATGCACGAAATAACTTTTAACTTTAACATTTAGATTCGTACATGTTCCTAGGCTAGAAAACTGATAAACAGATGCGCACTCACCCGTTTTTCTTTAAAGCGACCAAACACCCAGCAATATTGCCTAAGAATATAAAAGAATAAAATTCAACCTATCCTGGATTTTCTCTGTACCAGACAATCGAAATTAGACTAAACTTAGCGTGAAAATCTGACTTTCAAGCAAATAAATGCTTGATGGAAGTGCTGACTACACTTAATGATGTCTACCAAAACTCACAAAGGAGTAGAAACGTGCAAGAAACAGGGTTAATTGATCTCATTAGCCAAGGTGGCCTTTTGATGTGGCCCATTATATTAGGCTCTGTCATAGCCGCTGGCATCACGGGTGAGCGATTTTGGATTCTACGCCAACAAAAAATTATCCCAAAACAATTAACCGCACAAGTTTGGAACCAAGTAAAAAACAGTAAAATGGATGCGGCAAAATTAAAAGATTTAAAGAATCACTCACCATTAGGACGAATTTTAGCAGCAGTGTTGGTCAATGCAAAACACGGCCGGGATATTACCAAAGATGGCATTACTGAAGCTGTTACTCAAGAAGCTCATCAAATGGAGCGATATTTAACTGTCCTAGGAACTATTGCTGTTATCACCCCACTCTTAGGACTCCTAGGCACTGTACTGGGTATGATCGATGTATTCTCAACCATCGTCTTACAAGGCACAGGAAACGCTTCAGTTTTGGCTGGAGGCATCTCAAAAGCACTGGTCACAACCGCTGCAGGCCTTTTCGTATCAATCCCTGCTTTATTTTTTCATAGACATTTTGAAAGGTTAATTGACCATTTAAGCCTGACAATGGAGCAAGAGGCACTTAAATTAGTGGATGTGGTTCATGGTGATCGGGAGGTTTCTTAATGACCACGATACGTAAACGTAAGGAATCTATTTCATTAAACTTAACACCTCTCATTGATGTCGTATTTTTATTGTTAATCTTTTTTATGGTCACCACAACTTTTACTAAAGAAAGTCGCTTAACTTTAGAATTACCACAAGCCACTGGCGAAACTGACCATCAAGATAAAACCGACATGGTAGAAATCATTGTCAGCGCCACCGGCGATTACGCCGTAAATGGCAAAACGCTGTCTAATCGCAAACTTGAAACTATCAAACGTGCTATTAATGAGCAAGCCAATTCTGACAGCTCAATACCTTTAACCATTACAGCCGATGCACAATCTCCTCATCAAGCCGTAGTCACAGCTATGGATGCTGCAGGTCAACTGGGATTTGTACACTTGAGCATTAGCACACAACGCCCTGAACAGAATCACTAGAACCCCAAAAGGTTTAGTATTATACTTTTAATATACGGTAAAAAACTCCTTACCTATTTATTCGTGCATTTAGAATCTACAAAAGTAACATTATGGCAAAAAAAAACAGCGCTCATGTCATCTTAATAGATGATGATAACCTGATGCTTACCATGATGGAAGAAAGCATAAAAAAAATGCAACACGAAGCAATTAGTTTCAGTTCTGCTAAAGAGGCATTAGATTATCTTAATACTGAAAATCATCAAACCGATTTAATCGTGTCAGATATTAAAATGCCTGATATTTCCGGTTTTGAATTTTGCAAAACAGCCAGTAACATACGCTCCTTAAAAAATGTCCCTATTTTATTAGTTTCTGTATTGAATGATACCGAAAGTATTGTGGAAGGTTACAATGCCGGTTGTTTTGACTATATTTTAAAACCTTTAATGATGGAACAATTTATTTCAAAATGCAGCAATGCCATCAAGCAAAGACAAACCATCATCAAATATCAAGAAACAGCTTCCAAAGCCAAAGCCGTGGCCTACGAGGCTATGGAAAATGGAAATAAATTGGCCAGCATTATTGCCCTGAGTGAACAAGGAAGCAAAATCACAACCATAGCTGAACTAGCAAAAAGTGTATTTACTACTTTAGAAGAATCCAATCTAAAATCAAGTATTTTATTCGACTTACATAATAAACAAAATTTTTTCTCTTCAAACCATTATATGAGCCCACTCGAACAAGAAACACTTCATCACATTCGCCATTCTGATAAGATTACAGAGGATAATCGCTACTACGAATTCAACAATCGTTTGTATGCATCTTTTGATAAAGTTATTTTGCTGATAAAAAATCCGACCGAATACTCACAAAGTAATCTCAAAGATTACATTGGCGCCATGATGAACTTTGTAGATGCCAAAGCAAAGGTCATCGAAGATACACTCATCAGACAAGCAGAAAGACAAGCTGAACACAGTCAAGTTATTAAAAAATTTGGTGAATCCATCACCGAGCTAAGAGGCATCTTTACTGCCCAAATGGAAAATTTAAATAATATTATTGATCTTATTATGTCAGAATTATCCGTCAGTTTTTCAACTTTAGACCTTGGGGAATATCATGAACAAGTCATCATAGAAATCGTTAAAGGATCTCTGCTGCAGTTAGAGCAGCGTATTAATGCAGGTGTTCAAACGTTTGATCAAGAGGCTAAAGAATTATTAACTGACCTGAAAAACGTTCTATCAGACACAAAAAAACCAGCCCATCAAAACAATTACAATATGCCACCCTAAAACCACAAAGTTCTTAACACTTGTAGCACATATAAAGTTTTGCTATGCTATACCACACCAAAATAAATGTGCTGTGTACATACTATTGCTAAACAGTAAGGCAAAAACAAAAAATAAAGAAAACAACATCATGATGGTAAGCAAATTAATTCAATGGCCAAATTTCTTTGCAAGTAATCAACATAATCAAAAACCAGAATTTGTAACTTCAAATACCTCCAAATCAAACATAACCCATAATCATACAGACTTAGAAAATACTTCACTACGCACGGCCAACACAAAAGCCAACAAAATTAGCAAAATACAAGTCATAAATTTTTTTTACGGAACACAAAATACTCTAGAGCATAAAAAAGATGCTTTATTAAAACCAATCATTGAAGCTTTGCTTTATGGAGAAAGCATAGAATCTGTTTCAGAAAGATTAAGCCTATCAAGGAGAGACTCACCTAATTGGCGCGAATTAATTTTCAAAACAAAGCTAATGCCTAGCTGTCTGAAAGCAATCTTAGCAAGAGGCCAAAAAATTTATTCTATACAACCAATAAAAAATGATAATACCAATATCGGTTTTTTCCCCGGCCCTGGAAATCTTACAGCCCCACCCAATTTCTTCAAGCGTGAAATCAACCAAGGAAATATTACAGCAGTTCCTAAACCAACAGCTGACATATTAAAAAAACACCCCTACAATTCACATGCACACCTTGGCCAAAGTATTGAACACGATTTGCGTTATGCCATCAGCTTACCAGAAACCAGAGACGTCGCCTGCAATTTCTTTTTTCAAAATCCTAAAGTTATCGAAACCCTTGATCAAGTGAAAGCTAAACTAACTGCTGCCTTTATATTAGAAGGAAACATACAAAACACGACAATAAACATAACCTCTCAAGTCTTACAAAGTGCCTCTATTGGATACAGCAGAGGAGGTGCCTTGGCTTTATTAATGACAGTACTAACAACAATATATGAAAATATAGTTGTAAACACCTTGGAAAAAGCATTAAGTCACCCAGTTTTTCTTAAAACCCATCAATTAGAAGACACACCACAAGCACAAGCAATCAGAAAAAAAGCTAAAGACCTATTATCATCAGCTACAATGACTCAAAGTACAGCAAACACCTTTATTAATGATATTGAAAAACTCATATCAGATTTTCAAACCATCGAACAGTTTAATCGATCATCTTCAAATATAAAAAAAACAAGGAAAATATTGGGTCCCTTATCACAAAACACAGAAAATATAAACAACCTACTCAAGAAAATATTTAAAATAACAGCAAGAAAATTAATGGACTTCGAAAAAGAAAAACTATTACAACAGCTCAAAGAACTACAAAATTCAAACTCCATTTCTAACATCGCACTGCTTACAGCCCTAGAGATTTTACCAAAACCTAAAAATAAAGATCATATAAAAATATTAAATGATTTTATTGTAGAACTGAAAGCAAATATAGCAAAAAAATTTTTCCCAAAGCTTGAACTAAGCATCATAGCATTTGAGCCCGTATTAGAAAGTAAAAATATACCAAAAAATTCTTTAAAAATCCGAAACTGGATCTTAGCACCTATCAACATTGATATACGAGTCATTGCTGCCGATTTCGATCGTTGTTCAGTACTATCTTTAATTACATCTGATCATCTTCTTTCTTCTGAAATCCAAAAAAAATCAGAAATTTCTCTTTCTTATGCAACTTTACCAGCCAATCATTTTGGAATTTCTGAAAAAAACCATGATCCTTTAGTGAAGCTCATTCCACAAATAGCTTCCCAAATTGCTTTATATTCTTTACAAAAAAGAGGTTACGATGTAGACCCAAGATCCCTTTTAGAAAAAGAAAAATTACTAAATACTGCTTTTGAAATTTCACTCAAGTCTGCTGAATTAGCCAAAAAACAAAAGCAAACACGATGCTGCAGGGATCTAATTCCATGGCTAATCTTAGGCCCTTTGAAGGACAGAGGGCTAACACTAACTAAATCAATGGAAGCCATATTAAACTTATTTTACAGAAACAGCAGCGATAACAAACCCCTTTCTTAAATCATTGTTGATCAACCCACTTTTTGGCATTAACAAACAACTGAAACCAAGGCCCATACTCCCCATACTCCCCCCAATCAGCCGGACACCAAGAGTGCTGCACAAAACGAAACATCCGCTCTGGATGAGGCATCATAATCAAAACACGACCATCTTCACTACACAAGCCCGTTAGCCCCCGTGTCGAGCCATTGGGATTAAACGGATAACGCTCTGTAATCTGACCATAATGATCTAAATAAGACAAACTCAACTGCTTTTGTGTCAATAAAGCATCGATTTTCATACTGGACAAATCCACTCGCCCTTGCCCATGAGCCACCACAACTGGCAAATGCGCCCCTTGCATACCTTGCAACAGCACAGCAGATGAATCCATCACTTCAGTTAACACCAATCGAGATTCAAATTGCTCCGAACGATTTTTTTCAAAACTCGGCCAATGTTGTGCACCTGGAATCAAACTACTTAACTGAGAAAGCATCTGACAACCATTACAAACACCTAAAGTAAAGCTGTCTTGGCGTGCAAAAAACTGCTGAAATTGCTCACGCAAAGCCGCATGATACAAAATAGAAGCAGCCCAACCACGACCGGCTCCCAAAACATCTCCATAAGAGAAACCTCCACAAGCCACCAAACCCTGCACGGTACTGAGTTGAAAATCTCCCTGCAACAAATCGTTCATATGTACATCAATAGCATTAAAACCTGCGCAATCAAAAGCAGCAGCCATTTCTACCTGGCCATTAACCCCTTGCTCTCTAAGAATCGCTACTGTAGGGCGCGTACCCACCACATTGGGTGCTTGTGGCCATTCAAAAGGCACATGAGTCGCGGTTAAGCCAGGATCATTTTCATCCAACAACGCATCGTAATCTTCTCGTGCACATTCAGGATTGTCACGCAAAGCTTGCATCCGATAAGAAGTTTGTGCCCATAATCTTTGCAGTATAATCCGATTTTCTTCAAACAATACCGTTTGCATACAAAAAACTTGAATGCTCTGCCTGGTATCAGGCTCGGCCACTTTATGCAAAAATTCATAGACTCCACAATCCTTAGCAAGGCCTACAACACGTTCATAACACGCATGCGTAACCTGTATGACAGCACCTAACTCCTCAGCAAACAATCCCCCTAACTGCGCCAACTCATCAGATTGACAATCATCGGGCAAATATACACGCAAACCACAATGACTGGCAAAAGCCATCTCTAGTAAAGTCACCCACAAGCCCCCATCAGAACGATCATGGTAAGCTTGCACCAAAGACTCCTGATGGCAAATGTATAAAAACTTAGCAAATTTTTTCAATAACTGAGGATCATCTAAATCAGGCACCTGATCTCCAATCTGCGCATAAACCTGTGCCAATGCCGATCCCCCCAAACGATTTTGACTTTGGCCTAAATCCAGTAGCAATAAGTACGAAGGCTCTTTTAAACACAACTGCGGTGTCCAGTGCTTGCGAATGTCTTTTAAAGGCGCCAAAGCGGTCACCACCAGAGACACTGGTGAAATCACTTGTTTTTGCATACTTGCTTCATGCCATTGTGTACGCATTGATAACGAGTCCTTACCCACCGGGATAGTCACACCCAACGCCGGACACAACTGTAGACCTACGGCTTCGACAGCCTCATACAAATTTTGATCTTCAATCGGATCTCCACAGGCCGCCATCCAATTAGCAGATAATTTTACATACTCAAGTGATCGCACCTCAGAGCTTAATAAATTAGTCAATGCCTCACCAACGGCCATACGGGCTGAAGCCGCTGCATTCACCAAAGCCAAAGGTGAGCGCTCACCCAAAGCCAAAGCTTCTCCTGCATACGTTTTAAACCCCAAAGCTGTGATACCACAATCGGCCACAGGCACCTGCCAAGGTCCCACCATCGGATCTCTAGCTACTAAACCAGTTACAGACCTATCAGCAATCGTCACTAAAAAAGACTTGCTGGCCACAGCCGGTAGCAATAACACACGTTTAAGCGCTTCTTTTAGAACGATTTGGGATAAATCAAGCGCGGGATAAACACAAGTTTGAGGTGTATAACGACACGTTAATTGAGGTGGCTTACCAAATAGTACACTCTGTGGCAAATTCACTGGATCAACTGAGCTACACGGATCACGCAGCACAATGTTTTTTTCTGCATCAGCACAACCTACCACCGCATACGGACAGCGCTCACGCTGGCAAATACGTTTAAAAAATTCATAATCTTGCTCAGCAATACCCAAGACATAACGCTCTTGCGCTTCATTACACCACAACTCCAAAGGCGAAAGACTAGAATCATCTGAGGGAATGGCCTGTAAATCAAAAAGACCACCACACCCTGCATCCTTAACCAACTCTGGCAAAGCATTACTTAAGCCACCAGCACCCACATCATGAATAAAACGAATGGGGTTCCGTTCACCGGCTTGCCAACAAGTATCAATTACTTCTTGTGCACGGCGCTGCATTTCTGGGTTTTCTCTTTGCACAGAGGCAAAATCCAAATCTGCTGATAAGGTTCCCGATTGTACAGACGAAGCCGCACCCCCACCTAAACCAATCAATAACGCAGGTCCCCCCAAGACCACCAACAAAGATTGAACCGGCAAAGATTGTTTATGTACATGCCCAGGGCGAATATTACCAATCCCTCCCGCTAACATAATTGGCTTATGATAGCCACGAATACGTTCATCCCCTAACAAAGGACTTTTCAACTCAAAGCTTCGAAAATAACCCAATATATTTGGGCGCCCAAATTCATTATTGTAAGCTGCGGCACCAATAGGGCCTTCCAACATAATCGTTAAAGCACTGGCCATACGTGCCGGTTTACCATAATCCACTTCCCAAGCTTGTTCAAAATCAGGAATATGCAAATTGGAAACCGTAAAACCCACCAAACCTGCTTTCGGCTTTGCACCTTGGCCCGTTGCCCCTTCGTCTCGAATTTCACCGCCAGCCCCAGTAGCAGCACCTGGATAAGGTGCAATGGCCGTTGGATGATTATGTGTTTCTACCTTAAGTACAGTATGAATAGGTTCAGACACCCAATAATAGTCTCGACTCCTAGGATGAGGAAAAAAACGTTGTGCCAAAGCGCCTTCTATAACAGCTGCGTTATCAGAATAAGCTGATAAAACACCCTGTTGATGACACTTGTAAGTATGGCGTATCATGTCAAACAAGCTGTACTGCTGTACCTGCTCTGCTATCACCCAATTGGCATTAAATATCTTATGTCGACAATGCTCAGAGTTGGCTTGTGCAAACATCATTAACTCAACATCTGTCGGATCTCTTGCTAGATCTTGATAAGCCGTCCATAAAAAATCGATTTCATCATCACTTAAAGCCAAAGCCAGACTTTGGTTAGCACATACTAACGCCGATCGACCCTGTGCCTTGACGGGTATTGTTTTTAACAGTTTAGGATCAGCACGTTCAAACAAACGCTCAAGTTGGTTCACTTCACTCACCAATGACTGAGTCATCGGATCAAACAGCGGCTCGACCAACCATTGCCGTTGCTCTTCGGTCAACTCCAAACACGTACTGGCATCACATATTTGATAATAAATACCACACTCTAAAGAGACTCCCTCACCCAAGCCACAACGTTTTAAAATATCAGTCGCCTTACTTGACCAAGGCGAGCGCGTACCCAAACGCGCAATACTGATAAAAGTATTGGTCCCTAAACCTTGCTGAATCTGTTCCAACTCGGCAGGCTCAGCCTGTAACAAGTGCGCTATCTTTTGCTGCTGATCTATTGAATAAACATCGGATTCTCTTTGATGTTGCATCACAAACAATGACCGTGCCTGCAATGATGACAACGGCAAACCCTGGCTAGAGTATCGAGTCAACAATGATTGAATACGAGAAGCCGATAAAGCCATTTGTCCTAACCAATAGCTAATCATGAACACAACCCCAAAACAAATCTAATAAAAAAAGAACGTAATTGTCTCACGAAACGATATAATTGTCCTGCCAGACCCAAACTCCAAACCCTCATGAGAGAATATCAACCAGAGGCCTACAGCAATAATGCTCACAAAATATTCATCAAGAAATCGCATTCTATTTATAACCTATTGTTTTTTATTATTCTTGCACACAAAGGGAATAATTAACACCCATGCATCAACCAATTTTGAAACCACGGCCTATACCCACACTGATTTGGAAACAGTCTATACACTGGCTTTTGAACAAGACTCCGAACTTAAACAGCAACTGCATACGCTCGCAGCCGACCGGCAAAATCTCTCACAAGCCCGCTCTAGGCTGTTACCCTCTTTAAGGGTCAGTGGTAATGTCAGCCACAGCAACACCAACCGAGACAACAGCCAATTAGATCAAGACGGTGTCAGTCGTACCTACGGTATCACCTTAACACAACCTTTATTTCACTTATCTACCTGGTATCAATACCAACAAGCAAAAGCGTTTCATGAAGGTCTAGACCATCAGGAAAAGTCTATTCTGCAGAGTTTTATCCGAAAAGTCGTTGAAACTTATTTAGCCGTACTCAGAGCACAAGATAATTTAGCTCTAGCCAAAAGTGAAGAAGCCGCTTTGAAACGCCAGTTGGAACAAAACCAACAAAGATTTTCAGTTGGATTAGTTCCAATCACTGATGTTCATGAAGCCCAAGCGATCTACGATAACGCTAAAGTCAACGTTTTTTCTGCGCAAAACCAACAAAGTGTTTCATTGGAAAACCTCTTTATCCTCACCGGCCAATCTGACTTACAAATCCTACCTTTAGCCGCCAATTTTCCAGTCACATTACCAAAAGACTCGACAGAAGAAAAATGGCAAACTCTAGCTTTAGCCAATAACCCTGAGCTTGGGCGTTTGCAGCAAGAACAAGAACAAACACATTTTGCACACAAAACAAATCGTAACGCTTACATACCTACCGCCGATTTAACAAGTCAACACTTTCGAACCGAGCGAAGCGAAGGCCTGCAATCAGGTTTTGATTCACCTGACCAAGATACTACAAGCATCAGTATTGAAGTATCTATGCCTCTCTATCTAGGGGGTGCTATCAACGCCAATCGACGCCAAAGCCGTTATCAGCTAATGGCCGCCAAAGACAAAGTAGCCGAACAAAGAAAACAAATAAAAGGCAACATCCATAATTTATTCTCACTGGTCAGTACTGACATTCAACGCGTTGCGGCCCGTGCGCTTTCCATTCAATCTTCAGAAAGTGCTTTAGAAGCAACCACAGCAGGATATCAAGCAGGCACTCGTAATATGGTTGATGTCTTGCAAGTACAACAACAATTGTTTGCAGCAAAGAGAGATTATGCCAATGCGCGTTACGACTATATTTTAAACTTACTGCTCTTAAAAGAAGTAGCAGGACAGTTAAGCCCTAAAGAAATCATCAGATTAAATCCTTGGTTTCAGAATGACCTGTAACTTATTTTAATAATCATAACGCCCAAATATCGTAGCTACCTATATAACATGAGTGATAAGCTTGATATTGAGATTGAGCCTCTAAGGAACGAGCACGAAATAAATTCCTGCTTCTGCGTTGAGCCTCCGGTTACATATAATGACTATGTGTTCTTCGGTTCGTCTTGGCTGAACTCATCAACTTGTTACCTGCCTTTTAACGCGCATATCCATATCTGGAGTAACAAGAGTAGCACATCTCAACGCCCCTTCGGATTGCAACAAACTCTCTGATATTTTAGTTGGAAAATAATGTAAATCAGTAAGTGTCACATCATGCTCCTCCAAGACTTTCCTTAAACCGTTAGTAAATGCATTTTCGAACTCTGGGCAAGAACCGTTTACTGCATAATGAACTTTTCCATTTTTTACACTTGTGCCACTGATTGCGTTGAGAAAATGGCAATAAAAAACTTCTTCCTTTTCAGGAAGGGGCTATCTTGATGATTTTGATCTCAGGAAGAGAAAACCAGTGGTACAGCGTTTTCAAATTATGAATACGTACAGAGTCTTTACGATCTTCATCAAATTTTAGTAAAGAAGGGTATTTCAAACTAAACAAAGCAACAGCTGACATCAAATAGTTAGTTAAGCTAATTTGGGGCTTGATTCTGGTAGTATTGTCTGTCAACTTAAGGCAACAGCGATGCAGGGTAGAAAGTAAATTTTCCGCAGATAGACATTAATCAACTTGTTTTTCATTGAGCTCACCTGTTCATTAAATAGTCTTAGATGGCCTAAAAAGGTAACTCTTTATCACTCTACTTACTGCTGAGTGAATAGCAAAGATCGGCAAACAAATACTAGGGCGTGTTGAAGTTTCATAAATTGAGGCAAAGCTTTTTAACGACTTTTTAAATTTTTTTATCATCAATTAGGACACAATTTATGAAACTTCAACACGCCCTAGCTAGTCAAGACAGCTAGGCATATTGGGCATCCTCAAAAAATAATCATGACTATCGAAATGTAATACTAACTCATGTAATCGTAATATCAATATAGGAAACTGTTTACCGATATCTAAGAAGTTTTCTATTGACTCATCATATTTTTGATTCATTATTCTTAACATTGCTCTGAAAACAGCATCAGCCTTTCTAAAGAGAACGTCAAATCTAACGAAATCGTTTTTCTCTTCGCTATCAAGCAATTGTGCAAGCATGGCTTGCTTATATTCGCCATAAGACTCAGGAGAACAACTTTTAGCGCATGTAATATTATAAAATGAATGAAAATAATCTTTAAAAAAGTCATTCATGTGAATAGGAGTTGATGGACATTGTAAAACAGGTCTCCCATTCAAAGCCTGCATAGCTCTTACGGTCCCATCCCTCAAAATATCACATATTCGAAAAACACTCTTATCAATATAAGGAAAAACCTTATTTTGAAGACGTATGCTTGCCTTTTTCCCTATAAAATCTTTCATTCCTTCATAATTTTCAGGGAAATCGATGTATATATATGTCCACCGGTTCATGTAAAGATAGCGTTTTATGAAATAGATTACCAACCCGACAATTAGCATAGATGCCAAAGTATAAAATGTACGCTTGTTAGATAAAATTACTTCCATCCTTTTATTTAACCAAGAGCTTACATCATTTAACAACACCTTGGTTGTTAACCAATGCTGTTTCATTGTTTCCAGATGACTTTGTAGATAAGAACGATCAAGCTGATGTAAGTGCTTTCTCAGACTTATTAAAAAGGATTCTCCATACTCTGAAGCCACTGTGTTATCAGGAGATAATTTTGTAAGCAGTGCATTAAGTTTTTCTTGATCAGGAAGTGTAAATTTTGGAAATTTTTCTTTGTTTTCTTTATACTTAGACATAAGCAACAAAAATTTCTCAAAGCATATAGCTTCTCCGCGCACACTGAAATAATGTGCTGCCTTTGCAACAAAAATTTCTTCTGATAAGCTCTTTTGGTCAAAATTCTTCTTTGAGAGTAGCTTTAATATTTTCTCAGAATAGACTCCTGGAGGGTTTAAAGTTTCCCATTTCTCTATCAAGTCTAGAATACTTTGAGTATTGTCATTTACAATTCTCTTTAACATGGCATTTGCCATTTTATTAATTAGGGTGCATATCAATTCTTGTAAATCTTCAAGTTTAATACTTTTCCCCTGGAACAACTCGTTGTATAAGTAGTCAAGCAAGTATTTTAAGCAATCTTTATTCATGATATTCATGGCATATTTTTCATAGCATATTCGTGTTTTGATTTCTCCAAGAATGATACTGAGACTTCTTTCATTTGAATTATCCAGAGTTAAAAAAGCCTTCAAATATGGCAAATCATTTAAAACCTCTTTTTCAGAAAATAATTTTTTTAACTCTTTTTTATTTTTAAAACTCGATAGCCCCTTTATATCTTTTTCTGTAAATTCTTGCAGTGGAAGTTTAAGAGATAACAAAGCTTTTTTATAAAGCAGCTTGATACGTTGCTCATTCGCAGCAAAAGCTTGTGTACTTGAGTATGACTGATTGCCTGGGAACAAATGCTCAAATTTTGTTAATAGCAAATCTATCTCTGTGCTTACATTATCTGCTTCTGACAGCGTTAATAGAGCATTGGCTAATATTGGCCATGCTCTTTTCTGTCTTTTAGGCTCAACGCTTAATTTATTATAATATTCTTTTACAGTTTCATAGTCCGCAATAGATGAATGGCCCATAAATCGAAAATAAAGCTCATACAAACTGTTTTTTTGATTGATAGAGAGCGCATCTTGTGATTGTTTTTTTTCAAACTCGTCAATGGCTTTTATCATATCTGTAATTGAACCACCATAAAAAGATAAATGCAGGTACAATTCAGAGCTCGCGCGTACTTGTAATTCTGATAAGTGCTTTTCAAAAGTGCTGTATGTTCTCCAGTTTGGCCTATATTCTTCTATAAAATTCTCAGCAACTTCTAATAACTCTCTGAGTCGCTTTTCTTCATTGAAAGTGCACTCACACAATTCATTTTTTATAAGTTCCTCGTGCTTATATTGAAAGGCCTTTAAAGCCATTAATTCTTTACTGATTTCATGAATGCTTAATGTATCTAAAGTTTGCTGGCTATGCTCCATAAAGTAAGCTTGATATTGACATTTAGCCTCTAAAGCTTCTCCTATATATGTTAAACAAGATAATTCTTTTTGAATATCTTGCATTGAAAACAAAGCTTTTAATTTCTTGATCAATTCTGGCAAACCTTGCAGAGATGTTGGGTTTGTTTTTTTTAGTTCTATTTCTGCAAACATACGTAATGAAGCAAGATATGGTAAAAAAATAGGTTGTATTTTTGACTGAGGTTGCTCAGTAGCTTTAAGTAAGCATTGATAGGCTTGGCCCCATAAATCCACTAGATTGATCGTTTGGTTTTCTTTAATAGCCCACTGTATAATCTGCAAAGTAAATTCAGTTTTGACTAAAAGATTATGCTTCTGAGTCTGCAAGCTGTTGTTAGACCCCTCTATCCAATCCGGTAGTTTTGATAAAAATCTTTGCTCTCTACCCTTATCTGTTTTTTCAAAATCTGTTAATTTGCACAGGGACTTATAATGCGTATAAGCTTGTATCAAATCACCCTCTTTCAAATGCCTATTCATTGCTTCAAGCTGTTTGGCAGCAAAACATGTTCTTTCTTCTGTGTTGGCTGATTGATAAAATATCAGACTTTCCAATTCTTTTAGAGTAAGGGAATCACTCGCTTTATTTAAAATACTTGACCGAATGCTTAAAATTTCCGTGGTTGCAGAGATTAAGCCCACATTGGAATCATCAGATATTTCTCGATCATGTGACTTGATATAGTCCTTTAAAAACACTTTTAATTGTGTTTTTCTTTTGTTCAAGCTCTCTTGTGGTGTGATGCAGATAAATTGATCGAAACTTTTTTTCTCAGCTTCTAACCGTGAATTTAAACAATTGGTAAGTGCTATATATTGTTCCAATAAGCCCAGTTCTTTAATGATTTGCTCTGGCTTACTTTGTGAATCTGGCTGTGTTTTGCAAGTCTCATCAAACCATTCTTTTGATGCTATCGTATAGGCAACAGTTAGCAGGTTTTTTTTGTACAACCAATTCATTAAAATATTTTCTTCAGAAATTGTATTTTCTATAGTCAGTTGCAACCAATATTTCCAACACGTCTTAATGCAACCTGCTTTATCTTTTCCTAACCAACTTTGAAACATTGTTAGTTTTTCTGAGTTGTCTTTAGCGGCTTTAATTTTACATAATAGAAGGCTGTTGACACAACCTTGGTATGTTAAACGTAATGTTTCTAAAGCAGGACTGTATAGATACTTAGAGTTATGGCAATATGTGCAATAAGCTACCCGTAAATAATTAAGCCTTTCCTGAAAATAGACACTTGCCTGTAAGTAACCGTCTTTTTCTTGCCAACTCAAAAAATCCCTCTGCGTATCTTCTAATTCTTGTGCAAGCTGGAGGAGCAAAACAAAAGGTACAGCACCGGCATCGGGTTTGTATAATACATAGCTCCACTCACCAGTTAAGGCAGCCTTGCCTTTAATGGCTAATTTAATTGATTTGTGGATAGGATCATCTTTATTTGTATTTTTAAGGTATTTATTGATTAGTTCAATTAAACGACCTTGAGATCGTAAAGGCTTTCTTGTACCAAAAATTGAATAGCCTTCTGATGATTGGCTTCTATTTTCCAGGTATCTTTTTCTGTCTTGTTTTCCGTCCATCTCCTCTGCTCGCCTTAAAAGTAAAACATTTTCTAAACCAGCAAAGAAGTCATAGTTAATCGGGCTACAATATGCTTTTAGTGTTGTTACTTCCCACAGGTTTTTTTTTGATTCGTAAACAACTTCCAGATTGGCGAGAGAGTCTACTTTCCCTATTGATATTGGTTCAACAACACTGTGTTGCGCTTTTTTTATTTTGAACAACACATCCAAACGTTTCAGCACTGGAAAATAGTTATCTTTTTTGAATCTTTCTGGTATATTAAAAGAAAATTTATAAGCATCTTGCCCAATCTCTTTTTCACCCACAATACATTTTTCAACTTGACCTGTTTTCAGGCCCAAAAATTTTTGCAAAGCGGCTATAACACATTCTTTTGGAGTTCTCAGATCTTGTGGAGGTAATTCGGTTTCAACTTCAGTATCTATATCATTGCCTATAAAAGATAATATTTTTTCTAATTGCTCCTGCTTGTTCATCTTTTTAAAACTAGGATCACACCGCAAAATTTTTGTGACAATACTGATAGCTTCAGAGTCAGGGTAAACAAATTTGGCAATCAACCGATGGCTTTTTAAAGTTAGACGTGAACGGGCTCCAATGCCTGCTAAAGCATTGAATAATGTTTTGTATGCGAAAGATTTTTGGCCCGTAGGCATGTCAACTGTTAGTCTATTATCAAGTAACTTTATTAATTCCGAAGATGTTTCTTTATCTAAAGTTGAAGTTGTAATATTACTTTTTTCGAACGCGAATGTTAATGCCTCATCAGCTGTTATTTCTTCTGAAAAAAGATCAAAAGTGGCTTCAAAACTCTTTACTTGTTCTGCCTGTGTCCTACTAGTACAGCTCTGTGGTTGTGCATCACTTATTGATATTTCACCACTGCTAGCCGCATTTAAAGTGAAAGCATCGCTATGTAGTTGATCCAGCTTTGGCTGGATATGCTTCTGAAAAAAACCTTGAGCAGGTTGAACAAGTGAGTATAGTAGCTCTGCTGCGCTTGTTCGGCTTGAGTTTACAATACGAGTAACCATTACGTCTAACTTCTTTCAATTATAATGAATAGTTGTATAGAAGACTGATATCCTTCTAATTTTCCTATGCTGATACTAGCCACCGTTCCGTTAAACCTATCCAAAACTATCCATAGGTAGTTATGGCGTTAACTTCCTGCTTCATAGAGGCCGGTTTCACCAAAGTCTTGCAACTCTGGC
>JANQJO010000073.1 GCA_028281605.1 Pseudomonadales bacterium | reverse complement strand
TGGCTTGGCTTTTTTTATAGTTTACCTGTTTGTAATATACAATCCATTCCTAGATAAACAATTGTACCGAAAGTTACTGCCAATATTTAGTCGTTAGGTAGGGTCCCAGAATAAAGGTTACAATGTGAGCGGATGCATGTCTGAGCGCAGCGAGTTCAGGAGCGAAGCTTGTAAACTTTATTCTGGGACACCTCCTTAGCTAAACACGCTGCCAATCAAACGATAATACATCAGACAATTTACTTGCGCCTAATTGTAACATTAGCAGCCTATCAAGCCCTAATGCTACCCCAACACAAGCTGGCATACCTGCTTTTAAGGCATCTAACAAATGAATATCTGGCTCCAGAGCCTCTGTTCCACTTTGTCGCCAACGTGTTGCCACTGTTTCGGCTGATATCAACTCGTCGTATCCATTAGCCAGTTCAATTCCTTTTGAAAAAACTTCAAAACGCTTTGCAACTGTGTAGTTGGGTTTTTCTTCCAGTTGTGCTAAACAGGCCATGCAGCTGGGAAATTCTGTAATTATGCAAGGTCCTTCTAATCCCAGATTGGGCTGTATTGCATGAGTAAATAGAAAGTCCAGCAGTGTTTCAGTGTTCCAATTATAGCAATTGGCAGCTCCGTGTTTTAGTGCTATATCAGATAATGCCTCGTTGCTAATTGTATGCGGGCTCTTTCCAAATTCTTTTTTAAAAACAGTATCATAGGTGTATATTTGTAAAGAGTTTGTGCCTAAGCATAGTCCTAATAACTGTTCAATTTCAGCATATAATTGTTTTAGTGACCACCCTACTCGATACCACTCTAGCATGCTGAACTCAGGATTATGATGACGGCCGACCTCGCCAGCTCGAAATACTTTACATATTTGATAAATAGAAACACCATGAGTACATAACAAACGCTTCATTGCAAATTCGGGTGAGGTGTGCAAGTAAAGAGGCTTGCAACTGTTATCATGTGTGGTCAATTTAAATTGCTGTAGCTGCGGTTCATAACTGTGTGCACCATAGAGCAAGGGGGTTTCTACTTCTAAAACGTTTCTTTCTGCAAAAAACTCACGAATTTGCTTTGATAGCGTTGAGCGTGCTCTAATAGCATTAATACTTGCGTTTGCAGGCCAGAGAGACATTTTATTTATGATCAGTTTTTTACACGGGAGACGTACTCCCCTTTGCGAGTATCAACTTTGACTATCTCTCCTTCATTGATGAATAAGGGTACTTGCACTACAGCTCCAGTGGACAGTTTAGCTGGTTTTGTTCCACCTGATGCAGTATCTCCTCGTATCCCAGGATCGGTTTCAATGATTTCTAATTCAACAAAGTTGGGCGGTACAACCGACAGTGGTATGCCGTTCCATAAAGTCACAATATAGATGTCTTCTTCTTTTAGCCACTTTAGCACATCAACTATTGCTTTTTCGTCTGCGCCAATTTGCTCGAAGTTAGTCTGGTTCATAAAGTACCAAAAAGATCCATCTGTATACAAATATTGCATATCGACTTCTATAACGTCAGCCGCTTCAATGGACTCTCCTGATTTGAAGGTTCTCTCCCACAGCCGTCCTGTTTTTAAGTTGCGCAGTTTGACACGGTTGAATGCTTGCCCCTTACCAGGCTTGACAAATTCATTTTCAATGATAGAACAAGGGTCACCATCTAACATCACCTTGAGACCTGAGCGAAATTCATTGGTAGAATATATTGTCATTAATTAATCCTCATTACAGTACAGTGGAAATTAGCGAGCTATGATACCTCACTCCTCCTCTATTATTAAACACTCTGAAAGTTGGCAGCATCGATGGAGCCAAGCTTTAAACAGTGTGTCACAGTTGTTGCAATATGTAGCATTGACAACCGAACAAGTACCCCTAGCTACCTCAGCTCTAGCGCAATTTCCTCTACGAGTCCCCAAAGCTTTTGCTGATAAAATAGAAAAAGGTAATCCTAAGGACCCTCTGTTGTTGCAAGTATTACCACGTGCAGAAGAAGATCGAGTGATTTCAGGTTATACCAGAGATCCTTTGCTTGAGCAGCAAAAATCTCCGCACAAAAGTTTTATTTATAAATACAAGGGTCGTATTTTACTAATGCTTAGTGGTTCTTGTGCGATCCATTGCCGATATTGTTTTCGGCGTTACTATCCTTATCAAGAACAAAAAATGCTCAGTCATGATTGGTGTGCGGCTTCAGCATTTTTGAAGAAAAATGTTGAGATCCAGGAGGTGATATTATCTGGTGGAGACCCTCTGGCCTATAAAACTGCCGCGTTAGCACCTTTGGTTGATTTATTACAGGAAAATCCTCAAATTAAACGCTTGCGCATTCATACCCGTTTCCCAGTGGTCATACCGCAGAGAGTTGATGAGCAGTTGTTGTCATGGTTAGATTCCATGTCTGTTCAAAAAATTCTGGTTATCCACGCCAATCATGCTAACGAGCTTGATCATGATTTTAAGCAAGCCATGCTTGAACTTGCTCATGCTCAAGTTGTGTTGCTCAATCAGTCTGTATTGCTTCAGGGGGTGAATAACGATGTTTCAAGCCTTTGTGCGCTCAGTGAAGCCTTATTTGACTGTAAAGTACTGCCTTATTATCTGCACTTGTTAGACCCTGTTCAAGGAAGCCATCACTTTGCTGTGAAATTAGAAGTAGCACAGAGGCTTTTAGGAAAATTGAGTGTCACTTTGCCAGGTTACATGGTGCCAAAGCTTGTCAAAGAAGAAACAAATATCGGGTCAAAAGTGTTATATGCACCTGTTTTTTAACAAGTTACGTTGAGTTTGTGTGATATGAAGCTTTAAGGTACATGGGCATTTTTTAATATTTTGACTGCTATAATGGGTTTATAGCTAACCCGGGCTTAATTGATCTTCACACCGATGTTTCGGTACAGGTCTATATTATTATGTCGCAGCTTTCAAACTTTCAAGCTTGTAAATTGCCTGCTCAGGACCAGTGTGATCTTAGCTTTTGCAGCCATCATCCAAAAGCCTTTAAAAAATGGATTGAAAGCTTGCCTTTGGTGAATCTTGGTCGGACATCCAAATTGATTTACCGTGGAGTGCAAGAGCTTAGTCACTTAAAGGCATCGCTTAATACTAAATTGCAACTGTTAGAGTTGATGCGGCCCTCTGTTTATTATACTTGTAATGCTTTAAAGCAGCGTTATGAAACCCAGCATATTATGCTTTCACCTCAATTTCGTAAAATTGCCAATTTATCTTTGGCTATTCGCAAACACCTGACACTGGGTTATAAAGTTTGTTTGGCCGAGATGCTCAAGAGTAAGTTTACGCACAACAATAAAGAAGGTATTGGGTTTTGTTTGCATAGATTGATGACCGAACAAATTTTTATTTTGCTGCATTGCTATCAAATTTATCATCCTGCAGTCCCCCAGCTTTGGTATGATTTGAATTTATTTTATTCTCTTGCTGAGGAGTTGAACTTAACGAACTGCACACAGCTTGATCTGTGTATTGACGAAAAACAGCATGTGATGATTAAAACACTATATAAAATGGCAGTTATTTTAACCAGTAGCAACCCCAATCAATTGTTGCCTGCTGAGTTACAAACTGTTTTCACCTCAAGTACCTATTGGGGAAAACTGATTTCTATTTCTGATAAGCATTCTAGAGGTGATTTGTTTGCGATTATTTTAAACAAAGATATGGCACCTATTTATATCAAGGATCTCAAAGAAAATCATGATCAAATTCGTTATTTCAATATGGTACAGTTAGCTGAATATTTAAAAAAAATCAGGGAACAAATCAAAGAACCCATAGAGCAACCTGTTATTACTGAAAGAGGTATCCCGGCTGAGGAATCATACGATTTACTGACGCACTTGATTCAAGCTTGGTCGAATACCAACAAACGTGGTAACGATCGAATTGGTTGTGCTCAAGACACGAATATTGTTGTAGGGTTTTCATCGAGCTATACCTATTTGCAACAAGCCTGTCAATTGGGTAAAGGAGAAACAAAGGCATTGCCACAAGAACATAAAAACAAAGGTTGTGCTACTGAACAAGATTTTCATGAAGAAGTGAATTACAGTGATATAAAGAAAACTGTGAATTATGAGAAAAAAACAGTGTTGTTGCAGGAATATGTTTGCCAATTGGTTAACAGTAGCCGAACAGGATATTGTTTATCTTGGAAAAATGATATTCCTAAACAGTTAAAAGTTGGAGAGTTGATTGCTATTAATCAATCAAAAAGACGATATTGGCAGTTGGGTACTGTACGTTGGACAAGGCATTTTCAAGGTGAAGGTATTCGTACAGGCGTAGAGTTGCTTCCTCCAAATGCTTTTCCCATTCAAGCACAATTAGCGGATGTTGTGGAAAAAAATGAGCCTGCAGAGTATATTAATGTGATTTTGCTCTCGCCTCAAAAAGTAGGAGGCAAGCCTTCGCTTATTGTGCCGAAACTCAGTTTGAGAGCAGGAGACCGTGTTATTTTACATCAAAATACAATGGGAAATGCTCAATGCATGAATAAGCATCAAGCTTTATTAGAACATATGGTGATGAGTACGCATAGTTTTAATCAATTTCAATTGAAACATTTCGATCTGCATCAAAATTACCATCAAGTTGAGTCACAACGCAAGCAAGGTAAGCAAGACAATCAAGAAGGGTATTCGGAAGATGAATTTTTAGATGAAGACTTAGATTCTATTTGGTCTAATTTATAGTCTAATTTTATAAATTGTTATACGATATAGTTAATAAAGACAGGAGTGAGATAAAGTCCACAATGAGAAAAAAGGAAACGCATAATATCATTGCTATCTATGATGCGGCTGATGAAATAGAGCAAATCACAAACGATCTTAGAAACAATGGTATTCCTGCACGTGCCTCTATGGTCAGAACATTGGATGAATTTACGCAATCACTGAATAAAAATACATGGGATTTGATTTTGTCCCAATACGAGACAGATTGTTTGAACATCCAGGATATTATAGATCAAGTGAAACGACTTGATAAAGACATTCCTGTTATTTGTTTAACCAGCCATCATGATCCGGATGAAAAAGAGCGATTGTTACATTCTGGTGTTGTTGACATATTGCCTGTTAATGAAACAAATTACTTTAGATATATAATTAAACAGGAATTGTATCATTTGAAAGAAAGACGGCTCAAAAGACGGGCAGAAATCGGTTTGCATGAAGCGGAAAAACGTTGTCGATTGTTATTAGAAAGCTCACGTGATGCCATAGCTTATATCGCTGATGGCATGCACATCCTTGCTAATAAAGCTTATGTAACTCTATTTGGTTACCAGGATGGGGAAGAAATTGCAGGTATGCCTATCCTGGATATGGTACATGCAGGCAGTTTAAATGATTTTAAGCAGGCACTTAAACAACATAAAGATTCTACAGTCCTCAATAACGAAGTTTCAGTGACATGTTTAGATGCTGCGAGTGATCAATTTAGGGCTCATGTTGATTTAACCGCTGCAACGTTTGAAGGTGAAGACTGTATACAAATCATGATTCGAAAAGAAAAAGAGGCCGACGCTAAGTTGCATGAAAAAATCAAGCAAATGAGCAAGCAAGACTTAGTGACAGGACTGTCAAATCGAACGCACTTTGAAGAAGAGCTTGATCTTGCCATTGATATCACATTACATCAAAATAAAACCTTTGCAGTTTTTTACATTCATTTAGATAAATTTTTAAAAATACGTGCAAAAATTGGGGTAGAAGGTATTGACATTGTTATCCATGATATGGCTTCTATTTTAAAAGAGCATTTCCCTAAAAATAGTGTTTTAGCACGTTTTAGTGAAGATACTTACGCGGCTCTTTGGCAAACTAATGACCTAAAAGCGGCTGAACAAATGGGGGATGAGCTGTGTAAAACAGTTGAAGACCATTTGTTTGATATTGAAGCGCAAACCGTTCAGTTGACTGTTAGTGTTGGGTTGGCCTTGCTCAATGATACAGTTGAGAATGCAAAATCTGTTTTGTCTAGAGCTTTGATTGCATGTCATCATGCTCAGGAAGAACAAAGTGGCAACAGTGTTTTTATTTACGTTAAAGAAGAAACAGAAACACAAGTGGTGGATCAAACTCAATCTGTGCAAGAATTGCAAAAAGCAATTGACGATAATTTATTTAAGATTCTTTTTCAGCCTATTATTAATTTACGAGGTTCATCTACGGAGTTTTACGAAGTCTTATTGCGTAGGTTGCGCGAGGATGGTAGTTTTGAGTCGCCAGAGGCTTTTTTGGCTACGGCGGAGGCCGCAAAGGTTGCTACTATTGTCGACAGATGGGTTATTTTGCAATCAGTTAAAGCGATGATCACACGCAGTTTAGAAGGTCATGCAACCAAAATTATCATAAATTTAACTACACAGTCTTTAAAAGATAAAACTTTTTTACCTTGGCTGACAGTAGCTTTAAAAGCGACAAGATTGCCTAAAGACTGCGTCACTTTTCAAGTCAGTCAAAAAGAGACACAAATGCATCTTAAGCGCGTGCAAGAATTAGCGAATGAGTTGCGTTCCTTGCACTGTAGTTTAAGCATTTCGCGTTTTGAAACCAATGAAGAAGCTATGGGTATTTTAAAGCATATACCCGTTGACTTTGTAAAGCTGGATGGTCAGCTAACACAAGATGTGAATCAGTCTAATGCGAAAACACAAATCACTCAGAGGGTGGAAGAAATTCATAAGCAAGGAGCACGTACTATTGCCACGCAAGTAGAGAGTGCGAGTGTTTTATCTGTTTTGTGGCAAATTGGAGCGCACTATATTCAAGGTTATTATTTACAGCCACCTATGGAAACGATGGATTATGATTTTAGTCAAGAGGAGTGAACTGTTTGCTTTTTTTCTCTTGATTGATATCATGTGACTTCTTCGCTTGTCAAAAGCTCAGTACTGATACTATTTATTAGACACATGGGATTTAAAAATTCTAATGCAACGGGTTAATGTTTTGTGCCAAATCTGCCAGACATAGAGGAAGAGGCAGCGCTAAACTATTATCACAAACTGTTCGGTTAGGCACTTTAAGAACAAGAGGACCTGCTCCAAGGGATGTGCAATTATCAAATGCGCATATGATTTATAAAACAATATTCATTGTTTGAAACCACACTATCAGAAGAGGCTTTTCACCAAGTTTTTAAAGAGACAATAGATTTTAATAATGCTGTATTGGGCCCAACAACGTTTAAATGAGCAGTTTAATCGTATTATAAAACAAAGCCAGTCAAGCCAATAATACTGTGTTTTTGACAATGTATTACTGGGAAACAGCCATGAGCGATGTAATAAGCGTCACCCCAAGTGATGAAAATTGTATTTCACGGTAAATTGGGCTTACTGACTTTTATCCAGCATGTACTTAACAACAGCTTTGATTTCATCATCTGTACAATCCATACACATACCTTTAGGTGGCATAGCATTGATGCCCTGGATAGCATTTTTTGTTAAAACATCTAAGCCTTTTGTAATACGTGTTGTCCAATCTCCTGCCTCACCCAACCTGGGGGCGCCCGCAGCACCTGAAGCATGGCAAACTAGGCATTTGGATTGATAAATACTCTCTGGCGTTTTATTGGTTGCTGCCACCACTTGCAGCCCTGAGTCTGTGCTTGCTGAGCCTTGTTGGCAATTTTCCCCTTTGAGGCATACTTGTCCCACAGGGGCAGTACGTTCTGTGATCGCACGTTCGCTAAAAATGGACCTTTCTCCGAAGGGGCGTTCTTGGGTATCGGCTAAGGCTAGTGAATGGTGTAACCCGACTGATAATAACAGCGCTGATATAGCAGTTTGCATAAGCCATTTATAATAAGTGTTCATCGAGTGATTTTCCTTATCTATGGTTAATTTGTTTTATGAAAGAGAGAAGGTAGTTTATCATTTTAACTCACAGCAGCCAATTGCCCTACTTGTAGACGTCTTCTTTCTTGCTCGTCGAGCCTTTTATTACAAGTATCAAACGCTCTGCTGATCGCAGTGCAGTTATGGATTAACTCTAGCTTTGGCCATGTGGTTCTTTCGCCTGATCTGATAAAGGCAGCCACTTCTTTTGTAGACGCATTTTTCAATACCATGATTAGGTTTGTGGGTTGACGAGGTGGAACTAAATTGATATCACCAATGTAGTTCTGTGAGACGATTGAGTGGGCTTTGTCGACGAGTAGAGCGATTTCATTGTTGCGTATGCCTTTGCGTATAATGTTTAGAACAAATCCAGCATTGGTGCTCCAGTTTAGGGCTAGCCACTCTTTGACGTTGTAATAAATACCTTGACTGCGATTATTGCGTGAGAGAAAAGGTAATACGTGAGGATTGGTTTGGCTGACTATAGTGTGATTAACCCCATAGAGTCTGGATAATCGAGTGATGGGTAAGTCATTCTTAATGGAGCCGTCAACCCATTTGCGACTGGGAATATAGGGTACTTTTTCACCTTTGATGTTTTTGGCCCATAAGGTCACGCTAGGGAAGACCCCTGGAATGGCGCAAGAGGCTAGAGAAGCTTTGCGAATGAGTACCTTGGGTGAGGTTTTTGCGTTGAGTAATCGTGACTCTTGGTGGGGGTCGGCAGGAGAAACTGTAATATTAACATAGCGACCCGTGCGCTGATAGGCTTCTTCAAACGTTAAGTCTATTACATTTTTTTCAAGACAAGTTTCTAATTGATCTCCTCTGAGCAAAGGTTTGCCTTTAAGTAAACCCTTCCAGCCTACTAGTCGGTAAGCCTCTAGATATAAGTAGTTGGGGTCAAAAATGTCAACTAGCTCTTCATCAGTGTGTGTACCAATGATGGCTGCCATAATGGAGCCAGCACTTGAACCTGACATAACTGTTGGTAGCAAGCGCCTTTCCCACAAGGCTTTTAAAACTCCAAGGTGAAACATGCCTAAAGTCGCCCCCCCGCTGAGCATGAGCGCAGAGCGGCCAAAGGCTTGGCCTGTTCCTCGAAAGAAATCCAGTTTGCGTTGAAAGGAAAAGCCTGGAAAGTCGTTATCACAAAGAAAGCTCAGAGCCGATTCGACTTCGTCAAGATACTTGCCTATGAGACGTTTAGTTCCATAGCGAGCTACTGTATACAGGCCAGGGTTAGCGATGTTGCCAAGGTTGCCGTGTAAGCCTTCTTGCAAATTGAAAACCAGTTGCTCTACGTCATTACGGGCTCGGGCTTGACGCAGTTCATTTAGACGCATTCGAATTAACGGATAATCATAATAAGGGGAGGCGTCGTCTTCTTTCCACTCTTCAGCACCTGATAAGCGATCATGTTCTAGACAAGAAGCACGCCACATTTCATAGCTTTCAGCGTTTTGAATGTCTCTTTCTATGGCTTTGAGTGCACGTTTCGTTGTTGATCGGCCCATGCTGTCTCCTGTTTACCGTGAAAATACCTTAAGCATCATCCCAAATGATACTTAAGGTATCACTCATGGCTGTTTACATCGAATCTATATCATAAATAGATCAGTTTTAATGGCTTCACAAGTTCTCTATTGGCTGATATGTGATATAACAAGCTAAAAATGCTCAGGCCTAGTTGTAGCTAACGGCTCTGAGCCAGCTGCCAGAGATTTTGCTAAATATTCTGTTTTAGGCAGCAGCTTTTGATAGAAAAATTGCGCGGTTTTTAGTTTAGACTCGTAAAAGTCATTTTTTTCTTCTGCTAAGCATTGACTGGCTACTAAAGCCATTTTCAGCCAGACAAATCCACAGATCACCAGTCCAGCAAACTCAAGGTATTCTACGGCAACGCTTCCAGCTTCTAAAGGGTCTGTTTGCGTGCGGTCTACAATAGTTTGTGAAACGACTTTAAATTCTTCTAAGGCAGAGGTGAGTGCTTGTGCTAAAGGAGTGAGCTCTGTTTGATTATGGCTCTGCGCAATGACACTCTTGGCGTCTTCCATAAAAGGTTCGATAATTTGAAGACCTGCTTTACAGAGTTTGCGGGCAACGAGGTCCATGGCTTGAATACCATTAGTACCTTCATAAATTTGTGCGATGCGTACATCCCTGACCAATTGTTCAACAGACCATTCACGAATATAGCCGTGTCCCCCAAAGACTTGCTGTGCTAACACGGCACACTCTAGGCCTCTGTCTGTTAGAAAAGCTTTAGCTATAGGGGTCAGAAACATGACTTGTCGTTCTGCCTTTGCTTTTACGGTGGCATCTTCATGAAACTTAGCGATATCTAACTGCATACCGGTATACGCAGCCAAAGCACGACCTGCTTCGCTAAACGCTTTGATGGTTAAAAGCATACGTTGGACATCTGGGTGTACAATGATGGGGTCAGCACTTTGGTTGGGCGCCTGTGGTCCTAGAGGGGATCGCCCTTGTAGACGTTCTTTAGCATAGGCCAGGGCATGCTGATACCCCATATCCATCGTGCCTTGTCCTTGAATCCCAATGGATAAACGTTCGTAGTTCATCATTGTGAACATGGCAGTAAGCCCTTTATTAGGGGCTCCGACCAACCAGCCTTTGGCACCATCGAAATTCATGACGCAAGTGGCCGATCCTTTGATACCCATTTTATGTTCTATAGACCCACAGGTGGCGTTGTTGCGCTCACCTAAACTGCCATCTTCGTTGATAAGAAATTTGGGTACTAAAAATAGGGAAATGCCTCTGGAGCCTGATGGGGCATCTGGTAATTTTGCTAGAACTAGATGAATGATATTATTTGTTAGATCGTGTTCACCGCCGGTAATGAAAATTTTGGTGCCCGTGATGTTGAAGGAGTTGTCAGTGTTAGGGGTGGCTTTGGTTCGTAATAGGCCTAGGTCTGTACCACTGTGAGGTTCTGTTAAACACATAGTGCCGGCCCATTCGCCAGCGTACATTTTGGGTAAATATTGTTGCTTCAGCGTTTCTGAGGCGTGTTTAAGTATGGCTAAGCACGCACCACTGCATAAAACTGGATACAAAGTAAAAGAAGTGTTAGCTGCAAACAGCATTTCTTCAAACATGACTGTGAGCATTTTAGGTAGGCCTTGGCCTCCGTATTCAGGTGAGCCACCCAATCCAATCCAGCCTCCTTCTGCAAATTGTTGGTAAGCTTGTTTAAAGCCTTCAGGCGTACTGACTTCACCGTTATTAATGGTGCAGCCTTGCTCATCGCCACTGCGATTGAGAGGATATAGAAGGTTTTCACAGATTTTTGCGCCTTCTTCTAAAATGGCCTGCATTAAATCGGAACTGACTTCTTGTGTGCCGGGCATGTCGGCCCAAAGCTTTTCGGCAGCAAACACTTCGTTTAAAACAAATTGCATATCACGTAAAGGTGCTTTGTAATCGGCCATTATGGGTTCATTCCTTATTAGTTTCTATTTGCTGTTACTGCCATTATAAAAAAGTAAAGTGCTCAGTATCAATATCCAAAAGATTGTTGGCGCCTGAAAGCATTGCGTTTTTATGTGCGACCGTTCGGGGTAGAATGCGATCAAAGTAAAATTGTGCAGTTTGCACCTTGGCTGTGTAAAAACCAGAGGTGTCAGTTCCCTCGGCTAGCTTTTCATGAGCTTTTTGTGCCATGACTGCCCAGAAATAAGCCAAGCAAATATAACCTGAGTACATCAAATAATCTACAGCTGCAGCTCCCACTTCATCACGATTTTGCATGGCAAGCATACCGATTTTTTGAGTGACCTCACCCCATTCTTTGTTTAATCCGTTTAGTGTTTCAACCAAACTTTTGAGTTTTTCGTTGTCTTGGTTGGCTTTGCAGAACTTGTGTACAATTTTAGTAAAGTTCATCAGCATTTTGCCTTGTGTCATTAAGACTTTTCGGCCTAACAGATCTAATGCTTGAATGCCCGTTGTGCCTTCGTATAAAGTGGCAATACGGCAGTCTCTGACCAATTGCTCCATACCCCATTCGCTGATGTAACCATGACCACCATAAACTTGAACGCCATGATTGGCTGCTTCACAGCCGACTTCTGTTAAAAAGGCTTTAGCAATGGGGGTTAGAAAGGCCATAAGGTCATCTGCAGCCTGACGTTCTTCTTCGCTTTTGCTGGTGGTGACAATATCAGCTTGCATACCCAGGTAATAACATAAGGCTCTACCGCCTTCGGCAAAGGCTTTTTGTGTCAACAGCATACGTCTGACATCTGGATGTACAATAATAGGGTCTGCTTCTTTATCAGGGGCTTTAGGTCCTGATAGCGAGCGCATGGAGGTTCTTTCTATAGCATATTCGTAGGCACCCTGAAAAGAGGCTTCTGCGGTGCAAATGCCTTGTAATGCAGTGCCGACGCGAGCAATGTTCATAAAGGTGAACATGCAGTTTAGACCTTTGTTAGGAGGGCCAATTAAAAAGCCTTTGGCTTCTTCAAAATTCATCACGCAGGTTGCAGAGGCTTTGATACCCATTTTGTGTTCGATTGAACCGCACACTACGCTATTACGCTCACCTATGCCGCCATCACTGTTGGGTAAGAACTTAGGAACAATAAACAGTGAAATACCTTTTGTGCCTTTAGGGGCATCTGGCAATCTGGCTAGGACGATGTGCACAATGTTTTCAGCGAAGTCGTGCTCTCCAGCTGAAATGAAAATTTTGGTTCCGGTAATGTTATAGGAACCATCGGCATTGGGTTCGGCTTTAGTGCGCAAAGTGCCTAAATCAGAGCCGCAGTGAGGCTCAGTGAGGCACATAGTGCCGGTCCATTTTCCTGAAACTAAATGTGGTAAGTAGGTTTTCTTTTGCTCTTCGCTACCATGGGTTTCAATCGTATTGTTAGCGCCATGACTGAGACCTGGGTACATACTCCAAGCCCAGTTAGCCGAACCAGTAAATTCGCTGATGACAATACCTATGGAGTTTGGTAAGCCTTGGCCGCCATATTCTTCTGGGCTAGATAAAGCGCACCAGCCGCCTTCGACAAACTTGGCGTACGCTTCTTTATAGCCTTTGGGTGTGGTGACAACTCCTTCATTAAAGTGACAGCCTTCTTCATCACCGCTGCGAAATAAAGGGGCCAGTTCATTTTCAGCAAATTTAGCACCTTCTTCTAAGATGGCATTGATTAAGTCTTTATTAACGTCAGTATGGCCCAGTAGTGCTTCGTAGTGAGATTCTACGTTTAGTACTTCATGTAATAAAAACTGAGTATCTCTTTGGGGTGGTTTGTAGTTTGGCATCTGATAATCCTCACTTTTTCTAACTGACGTTAATGGTGTAATCGTTGTTCACCATAAGCTTTATCTAATATATATGATACTGAAAAGTGAGGTAAAAGGTAGGGTAGTTTGTGACCATCTGGTTTTATTATGACGATAGGTTGTAACCCGTTAAATTTTCTTAAATTTATAGAATAATCCACGCGTTTGGTGATGGTATTTAGAGTTGTAATGTTTCAGGTAATCGTGTGTTGCTAAGGAACGAGCACGAAATAAATTCCTGTTTATATTTTTAACCTTGGGCACTGGCTTAAAATAGATTGTATCTTGGTATCTGTTATGTTTTTGCAGTTGGATAAAGCAAGTTCCTCTAACATATTGAAGCTTTTTAAGTTTTCACCTGTTAAGTTGAGTGCAAGATGAAGCTGATATGTCTAATTTTTTCAAGCCTTGATTGTTTTCTGCAATAACGGATGAAATATCATCTGTTATGCTGTGATGGCTTTGTAATTGAAGCTCTTCCAGTGAATGTAAATTTCCATGGGTGCTAACTTTGTCAGTCATAACAAAACCCTAATATTTGTTTTTTTAAATTGTATTTGTAGTGCATTGCTGTTTTATTACGAATGTTATTTTACGGCGTTAGTTTGTAAATAAAAAGTATTAATAATAGGTATGTAGAAAGTATCGATGTGTGCTTTTTGATCGGGCGTTGGTTGTTGGATTGTCTTTCAAGCATTGAAGTTTAAGTAGCACAGCTTTTAGATTGTGGAAACTATCAAATTTAAAATTGTATAAATTATGCGAAAAGTAAGTGATATATTCATATGTATGGAACAATTTGTGACGGTTTGATTTTATTATTCTCACAAATTGTAACACACTTGATTCTCGTAGATTTATAGAATAATAACTACGTAGTTAATTGTAATTATGTCCTTTCCTTTTTTACGTGTTAATATGAAAGTGCAGTGTTGGTAAGCTATGCGTCAGTGTTTTATGGGCCTGTTCATAGTGGGTTTGAGTTGGGCCTTGCTCTTGCAAGGCTCTTATGTGCAGGCCGCTACAGTTGCCTTAGAGTCTGTAAGAAAGCAAGTAAAAAGTGTTTCTATTTCTGTGCCTGCTGCTTATTCCAAAAGTATGCTACCTGAAGAAAGTGAGCAGATCACTGTCGTTCGTATTATGTTTTTGTATTTGGATGCCGTGCTGCAATACCATAACTTAGCGCAGTTAAAAATGCAGTTGGACTCTTGGTTAAATCAAGCGAATGCAGTGTTTGCAAACTCAGGTGTTCAGGTTGTTTTTGAAATGGCTTATTTAGGGCGATGGCCAGAAGAAGCGCAGCATGTTTTACATGATCATGATATTAAACAGGTCTTTGATGCCGTTGCTTCTAACATTCACACCTTATGGTCTTCAAAATTCTTAGAAAAATGGTCTGCCGATGTGTTATTTTTAGTGGATCAACGTGTTCAGGACCCTTATTGCGGGTGGGCTAGTATAGGGTCTCTTACAGACTTAATGGCAACAGATTTTACCAGGTCCTATGGTATTCTACGTTTAGGCCCTGGGTGTGGCAATAGTGCTTTTACTTTGCCGCATGAGTTAGGGCACTTGTTAGGAGCAGGACATGGTTTGGAAGAGTCTGTGTTGGCTACAGACACGAGAGGCTATGGTTATGCTTGCGCGCAGCGTTACACAATCATGCATACGCGTTTTGCTAAGCATCCTTTTTTTTCTGATCCGCATAAAATTGTTAATAGTGAAGTGTGTGGGGAGGAATACCATGCAAATAACAGTCAGCTTCTGAAAGAAAGAATTTTGTATTTGGCAGAAAAAACCAAAGAGCCTATTGCGCATTCTTATTTTGTTACAACGATTGATTTGAAAGATGATGTAGATCAGCCTGCACTGCATTTGCAGTTTGAGCGTTTTGGTCTGTTACAGGAGTCTGCGGCCTTTGATGCGATGTTGTTCAGTGCGAATGATGAAAGTTTAATTCAACAATTACATGTAAATTTTGAGGCAGGTGAAAGTTATAAAATGATTGAAGTTGAGTGGCCGTTTGTAAGTTTAGACCCGTATGTTTTAGCATATTATAATTTTTATAACGTACAAACTGTGACAATGCAGCAGATGGCGTTTGAGCTAACAGAATTGTTAAGCCCAGAAAAGCCACCTTACTTCTCAGTACAAATACAGAATTTAACGCTTGTCATTGATGATGTGCAAAATGTTGATGCAGCAAATGTGAGTTGGGATTTTGGTGACGGTGTTGTATCCAGTGAATTGTATGCAGAGCACACTTATGCGGTCCCTGGAAATTATACATTAACTATGTATATAGGAGATTTAATGTCAAAGCCGGCTGTGTCTATTATGGTGAGAGTTGGGCAAGCACAAGCACACAGTTTGAGTTTGACGGATCCTTCTGAGGCGAGCTTTAATAACCTTGACTCTGATTCTACAGGTGGATCAATCAGTTTTTTGGGGTGTTTGTGCTTGATGAGTTTAATGTTCTTGCAAAGCCGAATCTTGCTGCGGTAGAGAATGCCTTTGTTGTGACTCGCCTAAATCCATAATTTTGGGTTCCGCGCTTCCATCTATTAAAAAGTTAAAGCAAGTAATGGTATTACAAAGACCACAAAAGCCTTTTGCTACCATTAAACACTGTTTTTGGTTGAGTGTCGAGAGTGTGCCGCGCATATAATCAGCCGCATAGTCTGCGCCACATTGGCCACACCGTGCATTAACACCTTTGAATTCGACACCGTTGGGAAATCGGTAGGGCAATTGCTGGTGAATGGGGTGACTGCTACTCCATTCAATTTGTGTTGCTTGAAGTTGTTTCATACTTGTAGGGACCTTAAGTTGACGAGATTTACTTCTTGAAGGCTAATATTAACTCTATTGTATACCATATGGCAATATGCGTTGATGCAGTATTTATCTATAAAAGACCTGTTTGTGTCATCAAGTCGTGATTAAATGAGAGAATTGTATCGTATATGGCTGTTTTGCCGCAAAAGTCCTCATTTCAAGCCAATTATTTGGCGTAGTTGTGCTAATTTAAGGATAGGGAAAGTATGGAAGCGGCTTTCAAGGAGAGGAACATGAAAAAGAAGAATGCTTTTCAAGGGTTGCCGATGGAGCATTTGATTGGAGCGCCTTTATCAGCAATTTGTGATGGTCAGGCTATGCTGGCCAGTGCAACCAAAGATTATATTGAATCTGTGGGCTTTGATGAAGATAAGCAGCTCAGAATGATTGATTTTAAATATCAGAGACCGGTTGATGTGGATCAGCCTGATGGCTCAATACAATCTGCGATACAGAATTATTCTGTGCAGGTGCCTTTTATTTCGATTGTTTCGGTACCTACCCTAAACGTGGATTCAGCAACCATTGATTTTACTATGGAGGTTAAATCGGTTCGTCAGGCTGTACGAAAGAGTAATCAAAGCACAGAGAATACAGAGAATAATGCATCTGGAAATTCTGCTTTGATGTCAGCTCAAGTGAAGCGGCCAGCTATTGTTGCCAGTTTGACCAAACAGGATAATCAATCTACTACCAGTTATAAAGTATCTATCAGTGCTAAGCAGGCGCAGACGCCGGAGGGGCTCTCTCGTTTGATGGATATATTGCACCGTACGATCGAGCCTGTTGAACAAGGGAAGCCTGAAATGACCCGGTCCAATGCAGCGGAAACAGAAGAAGACGCTGTTTAAGCCTTAAATAGATGGAGATGATATGACACTACAGGATTTGGTTGAGGCTATTTTGTCATCTGTAGCTACAGCCCAAAATGAAATTGAAAAACAAAATATCCAAAATATTAGTAGCTATTTCGATAAGGATGGCAATCCGGAAATTGTACGGATTAAAATTCCGACACAGCATGAGGCGCTGCATCAAGGAAGTGTGGATCATGACGGTGATGGTCCAGGGTATGAAGAAGTAGAAATACCCTTATTCACACTTTTGCAAATCAACCCTATTAAAATCAAGGAGATGTCTGTAGAGTTCGATATTTCTTTAAATACAGTAGAAAAAATTGAGGCGCTTTCGGATGATAAAACTGACGATGTAGGCAATAATTTATTACAGACTTCAACAAGTGAGGAGATTAAGAAGAAGCGTAATCAAAAAATCATGTCAACTGATTTATTTGGTGATCGTAAAAACCGAAATGCAAAAGTAAATATTACTTTTGAGAGCGGTGAGCCTCCTGAAGGCTATTTGAAGTTAAACAGTCACCTTATGAAATTGTTTTAGTCTGGTTCGTGTGATTAGTGGTTTTATTTTATCAAGGAGAGTGTAATGGCTGAGTTAGTCAAAATGTCAAATCAGTTTCAAGGGTTACCAATGGATACATTGATTGGTGGGCCTTTGACAGCTGCGTGTGATGCACAAGTGATGTTGGCCAAAGCAACATCAGATTTTATTACAGACGTTGGTTTTGATGAGCAGAAAAAGGTACGCATGGTAGATTTTGCTTTTTCAAAGCCTGAAGAAATTGAAAAGCCAGATGGTAGTGTTGAGCTGGTTAAGTCGGATTATAATATTTCTGTACCTTTTATTTCTATTGTGTCGGTACCCACTCTGCAAGTGCAAGACGTTGATGTTTCCTTTAACATGGAAGTGAAGTCTTCTTTTTCAGAGTCAACTAAAAGTGATCGCAAAGCTGCATTTGAAGCCGAAGGTAGTGGTCGTATAGGGCCTTTTAAAGTACGGGTGAAGGTGCAAGGTTCTGTTTCTTCTTCTAAAGAGACACAGCGTAAAAGTGATAACTCTGCGAAGTATGCGGTTAGAGTGACTGCTAAGCAGCAAGGTACACCAGAGGGGCTTTCTAGAGTGTTGGATATTTTACAGCAAACAATTGCCCCGGTACCTTCTAGTGGTGCTCAGGCACAAGCAACATCTTAAATACAGCAGTAATTAAAGATATAGGAGAAGATTGCGGTGATACCCTCTTCAGGCACTACTCAGACCTTTGATTTATCAGAAGTCTCTTACGTGAAACGTATAGTGGTTGGCAGTGTAGATCCGCAGTCTATTCCTACTCAAGAGGAAACTGCTGCGCAGATGGATTTGGTCAATCGTTGTTTAAATGATTTTCCTAAAGGTAAGCTTCTTGGTATGGAGCGCAGCTTTTCGATTTTGCGTATTGCTGAGCATCAAGTGGTGCTAGAGGCAGTGTCTTATCATATTGGTTTTAAAAGAAAGCCGTTGTGGTTGGATAGTCAAGAAAAAAAGAGACGTAAGCAAGATTTTCAAGTAGATCCTGATAAAGTACAAAATATTATTGATATGCAGTCTTGATGCATAGGAATTGAGTTTTGAATATACAAATCACGGAGAATATACACTACAATGCTGCCCACCCCAAAAGATGGAAATAAGAAAGCCTGCACCCCGATTTCAACTCACTAATCAGGTACAAATTACGCATTTGACAGTAAGATATCGCAAGCAGGCAAGCCTCACAGTAGCCGGATATTCTTTGGTGGCCTAAACAGACCCCGAACGGTAACTTGGCTTGG
>JANQJO010000070.1 GCA_028281605.1 Pseudomonadales bacterium | reverse complement strand
AAGGCACAGGAAATAATCTACCCATTTTGAGCGGATGCATGTTTGAGCACAGCGAGTTCAGAAACGAACAATGGGTAGATTATTTCCTGTGCCTTACCTTACAAGGGACACCGTTGGATTCTAACCATTGTCTTATCTCTGCTTTAGAGCAGGCCGGTGTTGGAGCTGAGATAGGGGATATAGTATCATATCAATTTCAGCTGATTGCAATAATGTGAGTAATTCGGAGATGAGTGTGGAGTCTGTTTTGGGGATAAAAGTGATAGGTCACAATTTGTTTACCATCATTTGTTGCCAGCTATGTTTGATTTGTATTTAAAATTTCTCCGAGATTGATGGCGCGACCATCATCCAATTGTCCAGCCCAATGGCCAAATTGATGACCTCCATAGCAAGAAGCGTAAAGGTGCATTCTAGACAGTAGGCGGTACCTGAAAAAACTTCGAGAAAATCAGAAGACTCACATGTTTCAACAGTTACTCTAGGCCTTATTTTTTTGAACCTTATATTTGAACTTTACACAAGCTTAGATCGTAACTGCTCTAGCACCAAATCAATCTCTTCGGCCCGAGTAAAACGACCAAAACTGATTCTAAGCGAAGTATCGGCCAAACTTCTGGCAACACCACAGGCCAACAGTACATAAGAAGGCTCTAAAGCCACCGTATTACAAGCAGAACCACTCGAAACCGCCATGCTGTCCAGCGCCAACAACAGCGCTTCTCCACTTAACTTACACCTAACCCCTATATTCACAATATTCGCCACACTGTGATCAACATCAGTATGCAAGTTCACACAAGCTATCTCTGACAACCCTGCCAATAAACGCTCACGCAGCTGTATATATTCAGCTAACTCTTTTGCCTGCTGTGCTTGTACCAAAGCAAACGCCTTCCCCATTCCAATCACTTGATGAGTCGGCACGGTACCTGGGCGGACCCCTCGCTCCTGCCCTCCTCCATGTAATAAAGGTGTCAACTCAAGACCACTGGCACGCCTAACAAACAAAGCCCCAACCCCTTTAGGACCGTAACATTTATGAGCCGAAAAAGACATCATATCCACACACAACTGTGACAAATCCAAAGCACTACACTCCAGCTTACCCACACTTTGTGCTGCATCCACATGCAAGCATACACCCCGCTCGCGACACAAACGGCCAATAACAGCAATATCATTAATGACACCCAGCTCATTATTCACCTGCATCAAAGAAACCAAACGCGTATGCGGGCGAAACGCAGCCTGCACCGAATCTGGATCAATCATACCATTAGACATCGGCTTCAAGTACGTGACCTCAACCCCCTGCTGCTGTAAAAAAGCCGCTGTATCCAAAATCGCTTTGTGCTCAACTTTTGAAGTAATAAAATGAACCGGCGATCTCTGATACAACAACAACCCTTTCAAAGCTAAATTATTAGCCTCCGTTGCACCAGAAGTCCAATACAATTCTAAAGGGTCACAACACAACAAACGAGCCACCTGAACCCGTGCTTGCTCCACCGCTTGCTCCACTTGCCAACCATAGACATGAGAGCGCGAAGCAGGATTCGCAAAGCCCTGATCAACTGTCAAAAAAGGCATCATAGACTCTTGAACCCGCAGATCCACAGGTGTCGATGCCGCATAATCTAAATACACCGGTGACATCGCTTGCATCACTTACACTCTCACCTCTTTTTTCCTAACATTACGCTGCACAGACGTCAAAATCCCCCGCAACAAACCCAACTCCATTTCATCTAAATGCACGCGCATAAACAAACGGCGCAAACGCGCCATGATTTGCTTTGGACATTTAGGGTCTAAAAATGAAATCGCCTGTAAAGTCGACTCCAAATGCTCAAAAAAATATTCTATATCTTTCACTTTCGCCAACTCTGTATCCCAAGCAGTTGCAGACACAGGCATCATCGGCCTTACACCCTCAGAGACAGTCAAACTGGCTTGACGCAACTCATAAACAACAATCTGTATGGCCATAGCCACATTTAACACAGGATACACCTCATTGGCCGGTATCACCAACTGATAGTGACACAACGCAAGCTCACTATTACTTAAACCACTGGACTCACGCCCAAATAAAATAGCCACAGACTGATCAGAATTAAGACCACTTATCATTTGAGCACATTCCTTAGGAGTTAAGTTCAGACTTGGAAGGCTGCGATTACGTGCACTGGCCCCAATCACCACGGTGCAGTCGGCTACTGCAGCATCCAACGATTCGTACACATCCGCACTTTCTACAACATCTTGTGCACCAGACGCCATCCAAACAGCTTCTGGCGCTGGAAACTGATCTGGATTGACCAAAACCAGCTGCGATAAACCCATGGTCTTCAATGCACGAGCAGCCGAACCAATGTTACCCGCATGACTCGTTCTAACCATAACAATCTTAATATGACTTAAACACATAAAGTGCAACCCCTTTCTTATTAACAACCAGACAACTTACAAACATGTAACTTAATATATACCCAACATAACAAACACCGGCTCAGATGCTAACGCCTCTACACCTGTAAAACCAGCCTAAAGTTATATAATCCTTGCTCAATCACTAATGCTACAATTTTAAGCATAAATAAACGCAAAGCCTATGTAACACACATCATTCCCATTAAGGCTCAATTACATAATGAGTAACCTGAACAGCATTAGCCTGCATCAACTCTCTAACTTTTCCGGTTTAGAAGACAGACCAATCATACGTACAGCCAGCCCACCTACTTCCACAGAAATTTTACATATAGCCAACACCGAAGGCTTTGAAAGCGCAACACAACTTTTTGAAAACACTGTTACCGACCCTAAAGACCAAAAAGCAATAATTGATGAACTGATCAGTAATGGAGACTATGCGCTGGCCTATAAACTGATTCATGCAGCCAATTTAGAAAACGATCCAGCATACGCATTCCAATTGGATACATTAAAGCTTAAAGCTGTTAACAATATTGTAGAGCTCATCGAAAACTCCGACAACAAAAAAACCGCTAAGGCCTATCTGGCAGACATTGTTAATGACCCTCTTTTTAACGAAACAGATATAGCTCATATTCTTCTCGAAATTGACTCACCAAAACTGGCAGCCTACACTCTACGTCAAACCGAATCAATTGAGTACGCTGCAAGTATTTTACACATCCTGATAACAAAAGACATCGAATACGCTCGTAACATACATCATACTTTACATCAAAAACATGCAGATAAAGGCAGTAAAATATTCAGCGCCTTATTAGATGATTACCCAAGCAGCGCTATCAAATTAACAGAAGACCAACTATTAAAAAATACAGAAAATGCAGAAATTGCAGAAAATCTAAACGCAGAAGACTTAAACATTAACAGCTCAACCGAAAAACCATCTGATGAGTATCAATTTAACAACATCATACCAGCCCCTACAGATAAAACTGATGTTGAAATCAAAGATCACAATGACCAAGTGTTATCAGGAGAACTGAACGAAGCACTTTGGTACACCATAACCCAAGACCCAAATGGCAATGAACAACCCGTTATTTTAGTCGAAACAGGCCTCTTGCTAGCCTCTCATGCAGAAACACTATTATCAGATACAAGTTTTCAAAACTTAACTGAAGAAGAAAAAGAGATTGTAGTCAGTATCATTGCCAGCCTCCCTCTGCATGAGCAAACCAAAGCAATGAGCAATGTTTTAGAGATAATCCAAAACTCTGAATTTCAGAACGTACTCAGTCTAGAAGAACGAGAGAACGTACTAGAACTGTTAGCCTTTGATCCTACAGATGAAGACTGGAAAAATAAAATAGTCGCTTTCATGAATGACCCCAGCAATAAATCATTGGAAAATTTAATTGAATATGCATTAGCAGATCCAGAACTTCAAGGCAGATATGCCAGTAGCAACAATAATGCTCCCAGCCACCTAAAAAATGAGAGAACAACTTTTCTTCTATCAGAACTGGGAGGAGCCATTTTGGATTTGGTAGCCGATTATAATACACGAGCCGTACACCATGCTGATGATCTCATTACAACAAATGGTGATCTATACGAAAACCCTCATTTCGTCTATGTACGAACAAACACAGGTGACATCTTCTTAGAACATGTCGACACAGTAGAATCTCTAACATATGATCTCAATAATCTATCTACTCCTTCATTCATAAACGAAGATGAACTAACACCCAATAGCAGGGCCACTCTAGGAGATATTAAACATCACAATAACGAAGTCATACGCACAGGCTCAGGCACTCTTTGGACAGATAATAGCTCAGGCAAAGTTTTATTTTCAGTCACCTTATTTGATGGCGATGGTTCCAAAGAATCAGTTGTATCACTAAACCCCAATGCTGCAAGAATTTTATTGGAAAGCCAAGCTCTTAATACCCTTTCAGAAGCAGATCTCAATACTGTACTTTCTATTTTCCAAAATGTGCGCAGTCCAGAGGAGCAACAAACTGTTGCTCGTCATATCGTAAAAATCATTGACGACCCTTCATTTTTAAATTTATCAGACATACAACAATTATCTATTTTGAACTTGATCAAAGCTCAGCCGTTAGATGAAACATGGATTGATCTACTAGCAAATTTGATTAATGATCCTTCTCAAACCAACTTAGATGCTGTGCATCAACAAGCTAAAGCTTTAGGAATCGAAGAATTCACCCACATTGATTTAGTGAACTTTGCGGCTATACATAACAGTCGTGTCATGGCCTCAGGAGAAGGTCACCTCTTATCCCAACAACAAGACGGCAATGAAGGCTTTTATGTACTAGATGCTTACGGTGAAGTTCAATTTATAACAACAACCGAATTTGAAGCACTAACCGATGCAGATAGATTAACACTCGACACCCATGGACAATATTATTTACCAGCTGGTGACCCTGTAGTTTTAGATTCAAACTCGGCAACCGGTATTGCCCCCGCAGCCACCTATGTTGAGGTTGAAGTTGATGGTATTACTGTTATTTTCGAAGGTGATGAAGCCGGTATCGCAGCCAATATTTTCTACGATTTATACCACAACAGCCCGAAATTTAAAGAAGCTTTTCAAGCTTACATGAGTGGCCGTGGCAGCACTTTTCATATAAATACTAACAACCCTGAGTCACAACCCTTGACACTTGGAGCCACCTTTACTGGCTCAAACGCCCTATATTTAAGCGTAAGTCTTGAACTATTCGGTCGACGCTCAAAAGAAGATATCATGAAAACCATGATACACGAATTTGGCCATCTATTCATTGAGGCAGGTGTAACACATACCGCACTCTCCTCCGACAACGTTCATACTGACCATGACCATGACCATGACCATGACGTTGACCATCATCACGGTCGCGAACATTCAATTTATATCGGCTCCATTATCAATGATCTGCAAGAAAATGGTTATGAATGGAGTTCCACATTCAACGTTGATGAAGAGGATTATTCCAACGATGCTTCCATACTAAGCGATGATCACAAGCATCAGCATAAAGCAACCATCAGAGGGATTATAATAGCCTTAGACAAAACGCCTCCAGATCTAGACAAGGCCCTTGAATTATTACAAAAGATTGACCCAACAGAAGAAACCACTCTTAAACAAATAGACCCACAAACAAACGAAGAAAGTGAAACTACCTACAATACCCGAGAGCTCATCATACAAGAACTCATGTTACAAGCCGATAGCGCCGATTGGCTAGGCACTGACGGAGAAGACAATATCGATAAAGCTGCATTGACAGAGCTAATGAACAAGCTAGTCGCAGAAGACCCCAAGTGGATAGAAACCATTGAACATGCGGCCATGACCTTAGGCATTGATTTGAATATCGAATTTCCAAATTATGTGCACAGCTCAAGCTCACATCACCATTAGCCCACACCACACTCACACCGGTACATTATAAAAATAATTTATTGGTAATATACTCACTTCTCGTGTAATATCACTTACTATAACATAAATATTGATAGCATTTTTAACGGCCACACTTCATGAATCCTTTGTTAAATATTGCTCTAAAAGCCGCTCGCAAAGCCGCTCAATACATCGCGCGCGCGCAAGATCAACTGACACATGATCAAATTGAGCAAAAAGGCTCCAATGATTACGTCACCAGTGTTGACAAAAATGCTGAAAAAATAATCATAGATGTGATCACTCAGACCTACCCCAGCCACAGCATTTTAGCCGAAGAATCTGGCCAAACCCCGCAAGAAAGTGATTACCAATGGGTAATAGACCCCCTAGATGGCACCACTAATTTCATTTTCGGCATTCCACATTTTGCTGTTTCTATTGGTCTACTATATAAAGGCGTACCTGAACATGCCATCGTAGTCGATGTCATCAAACAAGAAGAATTCACCGCTTCACGCGGTGGAGGGGCATTTCTCAACGGTCGACGCATGCGTGTCAAAAGCCGAACTTCTTTAAGCGGCTCCTTAATCGGCACTGGAGTACCCTTTAATCAACATAATGAGCAAAAAATCGAAGCCTACCTTAAAATTTTAAAAAATTTTATGCTGCAAAATACCTCTGGTGTACGACGCATGGGAGCAGCCTCCTTGGATCTAGCCTACGTCGCGGCTGGGCGCTTAGATGGCTTCTGGGAATTCGGTCTCAAACCTTGGGACATCGCAGCAGGCTGCTTATTGGTGCTAGAAGCAGGAGGATTAGTAGGTGACTTCAAAGGCGGGCATGACTATATAACCTCAGGCAATATCATTGCTGGGAGCCCTAAAGTATTTAAATCGGTGGCACAAATTGTCAACCACAACGCATAAACCTACAAGCTTCAAACTCGGCTCCAAGAGCGCTGATTGGATGCAGCGGGACTTATCTGTATTGTGGCACCCCTGCACACAAATGAAAGACCACGAACATTGGCCAGTGATCCCAATCAAACAAGGCCAAGGTGTTTGGCTAGAAGACTTTGATGGCCACCGTTATTTAGATAGCATCAGCTCCTGGTGGGTCAACTTGTTTGGCCACAATAATCCTCATATCAACACCGCTATTAAACAACAACTTGACCAGCTTGAACACGTATTGTTAGCCGGCTTTACTCACGAAAGTGTCATTCGTCTCTCGGAACACTTAGTACAACTCACACCACAAGGACTAGAAAAATGTTTTTACGCTGATAACGGCTCCTCAGCCATTGAAGCAGCGCTTAAAATGAGCTTTCACTATTGGCAAAACTGCGACCAACAACAAAAAAACAAATTTGTATGCTTAAGCAACAGCTATCATGGTGAAACCTTAGGCGCTTTATCAGTAGGGGACGTTGCCCTATACAAACAAACATATCAACCTCTATTATTAGAAACAGTAACCGTTACCAGCCCCGATTGTTTTAATCGTGAATCTGGAGAAAGCTGGGAAGCTTACAGCCTGAAACAGTTTACGGTAATGGAAAAAACATTAGCTGAGCAAGCAGAACAGATTTGCGCTGTTATTGTCGAACCCTTAGTGCAATGTGCTGGATCGATGCGAATGTACCATCCAGCTTATCTTAGCAAGCTCAGACAAACTTGCGACCGTTATAACATCCATCTAATCGCAGACGAAGTAGCCGTAGGCTTTGGCCGCACCGGCACCTTATTCGCTTGCGAACAAGCCAAGATCACACCTGATATCCTATGTTTATCAAAAGGCCTGACTGGAGGTTATTTACCGTTGGCCGCCGTTTTAACAACCGACACAATTTACCAAGCCTTTTACGACGATTACACCACTTTAAGGGCTTTTTTACACTCTCACAGTTACACTGGCAATCCTTTAGGTTGTGCTGCAGCATTAGCAACAATTGACCTTTTTAAAAACACTGATGTTATCGGAAAAAATCGCCATTTAAGTCAATATCTCTGGCAAAAAGCCGAACCCCTACAAGACCACCCCCATGTTGCTGAAGTCAGACAACACGGCATGATTGTAGCCATTGAGATGGTACAAAACAAGGCCAATAAAACACCCTACCCTTGGCAGGAAAGACGAGGTCTAACCGTTTACCAACACGGTTTACAAAACGAAATGCTGCTGCGTCCATTAGGAAATGTAGTCTATTGGATGCCACCTTATATCATTACTGAAGAACAAATCGATCATCTTGCCACAGTCACCATTGAAGGCATTCATGCTGCCACACAAGCAGCTTGAATCCCAGCCAACACCATGCGTATACCACGCTTATTCTACCCGAAATTGCAACAAACAAATTCTGAAACCTTTACCCTCACCTCCCTAGATAACCATCGTCTCACTCATGTCTTAAGACTACAATCAGGCAACACAGTGATTGTTTTTGACGGTCAAGGTTACAGCGCAACAGCGCAGATACAAACACTCTCTAAAAAAACCACCACGCTGCAATTAAATGATTCCATTGAGTATCAACCAGCCTCAGGTTTATCTTTACACTTAGGGATTGGTATAAGCAAAGGAGAAAAAATGGATTTTGCCCTACAAAAATCAGTGGAATTGGGTGCATCTTGCCTTACACCGTTATGGTGTGAACGCAGCGAAGTTCGTTTAGATACAAACAGGTTGAAAAAAAAACAGGCTCATTGGCAACAAGTAATCATCTCCAGTTGCGAACAATGCCATCAAAATCACATCCCCCTGTTAAAACCAGCCACCCGGCTTTCACAATGGGTGAAAACAGTAACAAGCCCCATAAAATACATACTGCACCCACAAGGAGAACATTCACTCAACACAACACCCACTTTTCCCAAAACAGCCGTATTTGCTACAGGCCCAGAAGGTGGCTTTACAGGAAAAGAAATCGAACAAGCACAGGCACAAAACTTTAAAACCCTCAACCTTGGCCCTCGTATCCTGCGAGCGGAAACGGCTCCTATTGTGATACTGAGTTTAGCCCAATGGCTCTGGGGAGATTTTAAAAGCTAAAATTCAAAAAGCAGAAGTACATCAATTGTTAAGCAACCTACTTTCTCCAACTTTACAACGTATCTCTGCTCTGTCTAACAGTCATCCCAAATCTGGGTAGATTTTACACAGATACCACTTGATTTTTTTATTTTTATTCGATATAAATGATGTCGATTTTGGTCTTTAAAACACACTCTTATATGCTCACTTAAGCTGAGAATATAAAGACTGGAAAGAATCCTCAGAAAAACCATTCATCCGTTTCTGGCCCACCAAAATAATCGGCACACCCTTACCTTTGAGCTTTTTAAAATCACGCTCTCCTTTGGTATTATTTTCAATATCATATTCTCGATACTGAATTCCTTTTTGATTAAAATAAAACTTTGCTTGCTTACAAACACCACACCAACTAGCACTATAAAGTATTACACGTTTTTGCGCCGGGGCAGCAATCACATCATCTAAATCTTTTATTGTGACATCAGTATAAGAGTTAATGCCTTTAAGTCTAATTCTATCTACTCGATGCTCTTTTGAAGGTTTATCACTAAAATGCACTTTTCCGTTTTCATCAATCCAGCGATAGACCTCAGCATAAGAAACCATTACACCATCAAATAAAGCAAAACAAAATAAAACAAAAAAAGAAAATCGATAAATCAATTTACGCATATATTATGCCTAACGCCTAGTCAATAGCTCTCCCTCTATGTAGCTTAAATCTGGAATGACCAAACGATCTCCCTGATAAGACACATGCATAATCTCAGCCGGTAAAACCTTTTCATTTTCTACAATCAAGTCTTGCTGAAAAATACGCACCAAACGAGGAATACCTGTAATTCTAAGCCCATAAAACGGCAACATAGAATGTTTACCATAACTATTTAAAATAGCTATGCGTACTGTACCATCAGGCATCGCAACTGGGTGATTATTTAAACCCTCAAAAGCAATCACAGGCACCCATAAGGTACGCCAGTCAACACTCCCCAAATGCCACGGAGGCGTCTTTGTATTAGTTTTTATTTCACCACTTAACACCTCAGCTATCGACACATTAGGCAATAACAAAAAACCTGTTTGCGTGGGCAGTAACAAACAAGGAATTTCATTTGGTATTTTTTCTTCTTTAACTTGATTCATAATAGTACGCCCAACCCCCCTACGCTAATGCTGCCTTTTTTATTAAAGTACGTATGTTTTCTAACAACTTAGTTTCCTGGAAAGGCTTACCCATATAGTAATTGACACCAATCAGCATAGCTCGATTACGGTGTTTTTCACCTGTCCTAGAAGTAATCATAATAATCGGTAAATCTCTTAAACGTTCACTATGACGAACTTGGCTAGCCACTTCAAACCCATCCATTCTCGGCATTTCTATGTCTAAAAGCATGACATCTGGCTTGATATCCTGCAGTTTATTCATTGCATCAACACCATCTTTTGCTACAATGGCATCCATTCCATGACGCTCTAATAGCCTTGAAGTGACCTTACGAACAGTCACTGAGTCATCCACCACCATAACAAGCGGTGTAGAACGTGTTTTTTCTACTTTAGCCTCAGAAGGTTTGCTCACCTCAACCGGTATATCAAACCGACCAGCACGCTCTGCACGTAGCATCGAGACCAAATCTAAAATGATCACTACACTACCATCACCTAAGATTGTAGCGCCAGAAATACCCGTCACAGAACTCAGTTGTGGACCCAAACTCTTGACAACAACTTCTCTAGCACCCACCAAAGCATCCACCTGTAACGCTACGGAATATTCACTGCTACGTATCAACAACACAGGGAAAGATTTTTGAACATCAGATAAATTAGGCTGATAATTCCCATGAACATACGCACCTAAATATTGCATACGATATTGTCGACCCGCATAACCAAACTTAGGCGCATTCTTTTTATAGTAGTTTCTAAGCTCATAAGGACTAACTCTAACAATACCCTCTATATTCGTTAATGGAATAGCATAAGAGTCCTCTCCTACTCTAACCATCAAAGCTCGGTTAACAGAGACTGTAAAAGGTAAACGAATAGTAAACTGAGAACCAACTCCTGAAGCTGAATGAATTTTCATTGAGCCTCCAAGTTGCTTAATCTCACTATACACCACATCCATGCCAACACCACGACCTGATATCTGAGTCACCTTAGATGCCGTACTAAAACCCGGTTTAAAAATAAATTGCATCACATCATTGTCAGATAATAAAGCATCCTCAGACATTAAACCCTTTGCAATAGCTTGCCTGCGAACCGACTCTAAATGAATACCCTTACCATCATCTGACAAACGAATAACAACTTCACCGCCTTCTCGCGCTAAAAATAAAGTAATACGACCAACAGCTGGCTTATTAGCTTTCGCTCTTTCTTGTGGGCTTTCAATTCCATGATCAACCGCATTTCTCAACATATGTTCAAGCGGCGCCACCATACGTTCTAAAATATTTCGGTCCAATTCACCTTCAGCGTTGACTACTTCAAGCTCTGCTTGCTTACCCAATTCTGACGCCACCTGACGCATAATACGTCGCAACCTTGGCGTCATCCGTGAAAAAGGTACCAACTGAGTACGCATCATACCCTCTTGCAACTCTGTATTTACACGCGCCTGTTGTATCAATAAAGTTTCTGTATCTCTGAGTTTATTACTCAAAGTCTCTTTCAAATCAATTAAATCACTAGCAGACTCAGACAATGACCGCGACAATTGATGCAGTGCAGAATAGCGGTCCATTTCTAGTGGATCAAACTCTTCATTATTTTCATTGTCTACTTCATGCCTATAAAGAATTTGATTTTCTGTTTCTAAATCCAATCTTCTAAGTAAATCACGGACACGGTCTATAGTAGAACCCATTTCAAGAATAGTCTGATGAAAATTACTCACACCTGTTTCAACTCGACCACGAAAAATACTGGTTTCCCCAGTCAAATTAATCAATTTAGACAATAATCCTGACTGGACTTTTACCATTTCTTGCTGGCTGCGTCTGGCCTCTTTTTGCTCTACTGACTTTACAGGCTGCGCTAACTGTGGTGGTATCTTAGCAGGCTCTGTTTCCAAAGGCTGTTGGTTAGCTTCAATCGGTTGAACCCCAGGCACAGATTCATGACTGTGTACTTCATCATCACTGACATTAGAAGCAACAGCAGGTTTTTTTGACTGTAGTGATACAACCTTATCGGATGCCTGCTCTGACGCCTGTACATTTTTAACTACAGCCTCAGGTTGTTTTAATTGAGCTTGTTGTTCACTCTTATCCGCATGATTTTCAACTGCACTACGCAAGCCAACAACAAACTGTACAATATTATCAAACCAATCTTGGATTTTATCAAAAAAATCTTGCTCAATTTGACCATCCTGTTTAATCAAATACGATTCAAACTCATGCACCTGGTCACCAAGGTCTGTCAATCCTGATAATTTCGCCCCTCCTTTTAAAGTATGCAATAAACGTTTGAGCTCCTCACAGTACTCCAATTCTTTGGGGGTAGAAATCCACTGATGAATCGCTTCATCCATTTTCTCTACAAGCTCATCAGCCTCTTCCAGAAAAATATCAAATATCTCAATATCAACTTCAGCTTCAGTATCACCCAAAAGCTGAGCCAGTGATTGACTGGTTTTTAAATTTGGTAAATCTTGAGCAACCGGTTCTAACTGCACAGGTTTAACATGCTCTTTCAGTTCTGCCACTGACGGCTGTGAAGTAGACGGTGCTTCTTTCTCTGGGCACTCTTTCTCTGGGCACTCTTCTGTTTGTTGTTTTGTCACTGGTATCGACTCAGCTATAGACAAACTTGCAGTCTGCTCAGGCTTCACCTCCTTCAAATCCTGTTGTGAATGAACAGTCGAATCAATCACTTCAGTATCTGACACCTGATCAAGCACTGAGATATCCGAAACATCACCAACAGGAGTCCCTACAAACTCATGAATTCTGTCTAATAAGTCATCCACTCCATCAATTTGTCCCCCTGAGCGCAATCTATCCATCATCAATGATAAACGATCATGACAAGCCATTAGCAATTTCACTAACTCACCCGATGCTTGAAACCTATTATCACAAACACCCTCATAAAGTGTTTCAAGCTGGTGCGCCAACTCACTGACCTGCGTGATTTCAGCCATACGCGCACCACCCTTTAAGGTGTGCAAGTCACGTTGCAACTCCTCAACCAATAACAAATTGGATTGATCCAGCGCCCAATCGTGCAATAAAACAGAAGCACTCTCTATAATATCAGTAGCCTCTTCCAAAAAGATCTCCACTACCTCAGCATCGTATTCAGAATCTTTACCCAACACACTAGGAGCAGCTGATTCCTGCTTTTTAGACTGGGCAGAGTCAAGAACAACTGTACTCTCATAATCTGACGTCAAACCATCCTTGAGCTCAGACTGATTCTGTATCAAACCTTCTAGAGCAATATCTACACTACTCTCTCCTTCTGACATAAAAGCTCTTAACCGAGACACCAAATGATCAGGCGAACTAACTGCATAGCCATTTGCTAAACGATCAATCATATCAACTAAATGATCATGCGCCTCATGAGCCACACTGAAAAACACATCATCTGGCTTCAATAAACCTTTAGTTATAGCAAAGTAAAAATGATCTAAAACATCACACAATTCGACAACTTCTTGCAAACCAGCAGATATTGCACTTCTTCCAAGTAGTTTTAACTCCTGCCTTAGCTTATCTAATTCAGCCCCTGGCACAGGATTCAATTGCCAAGATCTTAAAACATCATTCGCACCAACAATTAAATCCATACCCTCTGTCAAAAATATCTTAGACAAATAAGGGTCAATAAACATAGCATCCGAACCCGCAAACAATGCTTCTAAATCCGGTGTTTGTAGATAATCACTAGCCAATCTTTGCAATTCACTCATCAAATCGTCTTCATTTTTAATTTTTCGATTTGGCTCAACAAAGATATTTTCCACACAACCTTCTATTGCTTTTACGGATTTACGTAAAAATATTTGTATCTCTTCCGTGACCAATTTATTCTTAGAATGCAATTTTTTAATAAAGCGCTCTACAGAAGAAACGAAATCAGCAATATAAGTCATTTCAGCCATGGATGAGCTGCCTTTTAACGTATGCAAAGAACGCAACAGCTCATTAGTAACACTGGTTTCACCACCAGCAGAATCATTCAAAAACTCATTAATCACTTTTAAATGATGCCAAGTCTCTTCTCTAAAAATATTGAGCAATATTGGATCATAATTTTGCTCAGCCTCATCAGGAAAACCTGTCTCTGTCACACTGGAGTGTTCAACATTGTCCTTTTCATCCGCAGCAGCATAAGAATGACCTGCTTCAAGAAAGGTATCTATGTTTTCAATAACATCTCCTTTCGAAAGTTTCTGTGCAGCCTCTCTCAAATAATCACAATTGACCTTCTCACCTTTAGAGCCACTAAACTGTTTTACCAACTCTGGCACAACCTTAATTGCTGCTTGAGTAACTTGAACAATAGCAGGTGATACTTCAATCGTACGATCAATCACACGATTAAGCATTCTTTCAACGCACCAAGCTAACTCACCAATGTCGTAAGCTCCAACCATACGACCACTGCCTTTTAAAGTATGAAAAGCTCTACGAACTTCTTTTAATGATTCTTGATCCTCCTGGTTTGTCTGCCAACTAGGAAAATATTCCTGTATAGTTTCTAATACTTCTTCTGCCTCTTCTATAAAAATCTCTATAACTTCGTCATCAATCAAGCTTTCTGATTCAAACTCAGCAGAAGACGCTTGTTGCTCTTGTGACGCCTGTTGCTCTTGTGGCGCCTGTTGCTCTTGTATAGTTGGCTGCTGCACTGATGCTGGTTCTTCTAGTTGGGTCGATGGCTCTTCAACAGCTTCTTCTACTGACTCTTGTAAATCAATAGCTACAAAAGGCTGTTCAGGCTGTTCCAACACCGAAAACTCTTGCTGCTTTTCTTCTTCAATCTCTTGGATTCTTTGAACATCACTATCAATGTTTTCAACAACTTCGCTTTTTTCAACAGAGCTTGTCACATCAGTTAATGTAGGAACATCTTCAAGCTCTTGCTCAACACCCTTAGCAGATGCTTGTTCTCCATCTGTTTCCAACGAATACCCTAACGTATGCAACGAATTTTTAGCCACTTTTAAGATTTCTAAATTTTCATCTCCCTTGAGGTCATATCGTTCCAAGTAATACTCAATACTGGTAACAGCATCAGCTAAAGTATCCATTGAATGCCAGTTAGGTTGCCTCTCCGACTCTATCAATTCTTTGGTAATATATTCAATACAAAGACCAACTAAAGCAGCACATTCATTTAAAGGCACGATCTCTAAACTACCCTGCACTGATCGTAGTAAATCAGGCACAGGGGTTAAATGCTGCTTTGACCACTGAGAACCAATATACTGTATGACACCTTTTTTCGCCTCTTCTAACTCTACCCGACATTCCCTTAAGACAGCTTCTTTAGCTCCACCCAGTTGATCAGTAGCAACTATTTTATTATCGCCCAAAGCTGCTTTTTGCCGTGAATCATCCTCTGATATTCCCTGTAACGCACTCTCAACAGACAAAATACTACGAGCCACACCCATTAAAGAGTCATCACACTCAACACTGCCTTCTTCAAGAATTTGATTCACTAAAGATAATTGGTCTTGAATGATCTTTCTAGGCACCCCCAACCCTAACATGGCTAGAGTATCTCCAACTTGCTTCAAATGCGGTAACAATGATTGCAATTCTTCTAAATTTTTCTCTTTACCCCTAACAAACAAATCAAGCACTTCTTTTATTATGCTGAGCTCTTCTTCCAAAGCTCCAACAACAGAAGTCATCGCACCTTTATCTGGACCTGCTAATAATGCTCTTTGTTCATCCAACTCTTGCTGAGTTGGTAGCGCAGCACTTAAAGAATAAGTCTTCTTAACCGAAACAATACGCTGTGTACTAGTATTGGACTTTGCAATATAATACAACAAATTTTTAAGCAGATCTTGCGGTACTTCATGCCCAGTTTGTATTTCTCCTGTACTGATAACAGTTTTTATAAATTTATCTAATTGTAAAAGTAACGCTCTAACAGAACTACTGATCTCATTAGAGTCAATGACCAAAGACTCAATAAAAGCTATCCCTACATTCCAAATACTCCGTATCGGCGCATCACCTGAAATATCTTCTAAACGAGACAATGCCTTTACCATATAGGAAAAATTGGTTAATATATCTTGATTTTTTAAAACACTGACTAGAGCATACTGAAACAACTGATGAATTTTTTTCAATACTATTGGTAAGTTTGCAATTTTTTTTCTTATGATAGGCTCTTCTTTAACAGCCGTTTCCACAACCTCCAAACTAGGCTTAAACAGCGCTGTTTCTGATAATAAATTCTCACCACGAGTGGCTCTTATATCATTGAGTAAAGGCAGTATGACAACAGGAGCATCTTTTCGCCCATGTTTAACATGATCCAAATAATTTGGGAGCTGCATAATGGCTTGCATCAAGACTTGCATAGCGTCATCATTACTACTCACAGAGCCTGATAACAACGCCTGGGCCAACTGTTCCATTTCCTCAGCCAGCAGTGCAGCACCATAGAACTCTACCATTTGTAAAGTACCGTAGACTTGATGCAACTGAGTCAGACAAACACGCATTTTCGTCACATCGTCAGGATTATCGGCGTAAGACTCTAAAGCTTGCCGGGCATGCCTAAGCGTTTGCTCTATTTCATTTTGAACCCAATCTAGGGCTTGATAATCATGGGTATCGCCCATAGCTACTCCAAATTCTCAGGTTCTTACATCCTGTTTTCACCATGCAAATAAGATTCAGAGAACAAACAGTGCTCTCAACCAGTACTCTCAACCAGCATTCTCAGACAACTTGCTGCTCTGGCAGCTTGAAGCCAGCAACCGAATTACGCATTTGAACCGCCAGTTCTGCTAAGTGACCAATCGATGTCGCCGTAGCTATAGTACCTGCTGAAGTTTGGGAAGTAATTTCTTGAATCACGTTCATCGTCTTTGAAATTTGTCCAGCTGACGCTGCCTGTTGACGCGCTGCATTAGAAATATTTTGAATCAAGTCTGCCAGGCTTCTAGATACATTTTCAATCTCACCCAATGCTACACCCGCATCTTGCGCTAAGCGAGCTCCATTGACCACCTGCGCTGTGGTTTGTTCCATTGAAATGACAGCTTCGTTAGTATCGTTTTGAATCGTTTTAACCAGCGCCTCAATTTGCTTAGTTGAAGCAGAAGCTCTTTCTGCCAATCTCTGTACCTCATCCGCGACCACCGCAAAGCCTCTACCAGCATCACCTGCCATAGAAGCCTGAATCGCAGCATTCAATGCCAAAATGTTTGTTTGGTCAGCAATATCATTAATCAATGATACGATATCACCAATTTCCTGAGACGACTCACCCAAACGCTTAATACGCTTTGAAGTCTCTTGTATCTGCTCACGAATGGTGTCCATACCATTAATCGTAGCGCGCACCACATCAGCACCTTTTTTCGCAATACCCACCGAACGTTCCGCTACCGAAGAGGATTCTGAAGCATTCGCTGATACCTGATCAATGGATACAGCCATTTCATTAACCGCCGCCGATGCACCCGCAATTTCTTGCGCCTGATGATCTGATGCTTCTGCCAAGTGCTTAGCTGTATTCTGCGTCTCTTGTGCTGCCGAAGATACTTTTACAGCCGTCTCATTAATGGTAGATACCAACGATCTCAATTGATCGATGGTAAAGTTAATGGAGTCTGCAATCGCACCTGTAAAGTCCTCAGTTACTGTGGTCTCAATGGTTAAGTCACCATCAGCCAAATCACCTAATTCATCCAGTAATCGCAAAATAGCTTGTTGGTTTCTTTGGTTAGCTTGTTCTTCCTCACCACGAATATGTGCCTCTGTTTCAAGCAACATCCTGGTTTGCCTATTGGCTTCATTGAGCATTAAAACTAAAACCAACACAGCCAATCCTGATAAGGCCACCGCCAAACCATTAGACACAACACCACTGCCAACACCTCTAATCGCTTCTGCCAAGTTGGTAGATTCCCCTAACAATTTTAAGGAATCTTCAAAAATAATTGTGGCCGCCTCCCTAACTTGAAATAACTCTGGAGAAGACTCCAAAATTTGATCTACACTGGCCCCAACCTCTTTAAATGTATTCGAAATTTTGGATAAAATCTCTTGCACCTTCGGGTTGGCAATCGGCTGCAACCCTAAAGACGGGTCCCCATTACGCATTGCATTCAACACCCGAGAAAACCTCTCCGATTCCTTACCAAAAATATCAGCTGCAGCCACTGAACCTTCACCACCTCTGAGTACTCGGTTAATACTTCTACCAATCCTTTCTGCTAACAAGCCTTGTCTCTGCGCAATCGCAATCTGCTTAGGCGGCGCATTCATCTGTATCATCAAATCCACAACAGTTTCATACAAGCTTTGCAACCTAGGAATCACTCGATTCATATTGGCCGCTAAATTATGCAAGTCCAAAACTGTCTGTTCACCCTGCAAAATAATATCAGCACTGACACTGGCCTCAGACCATACTTCCTCAAGGCTGTTAATACCCGGTAAATTCATCTGCACGTATTTTGAATTCGGATCTAAACGCTCTTCAGAATCACCTACACGAATTTTGTCCCAGCGCAACTGAAACTCATATCGTGCTTGCTCTAAGCGAGCAAACGCATCAGCATTACCCGTCACTGCCTCAGAAGTATTTGTTGATAATTGTTGTGATAAAACCCTAAGCTCCGAGAGATGAGTCAAATACTTTGAACGCAAAGTTTGTGACTGATATGACAGCCAAAAAACCAACGCTGCCATAAATAACAGCAATACCATTCCCACCGCATACTTTGCATATGTTGATTGTTCCGCATACTTCGTATAAGCAGCTTGTTGTGAATTAGAAGAATTTTCAGCTTTCGAGGATGTCATAGGCTGGCTCCTGGCCATACAAGATTTATTTCCAATTTTTCTTTTTCGATAACACGATGATTAATACTAACCTCTGCGCTAACGAAAAAATTGCCTACTTAAACGATAGACAATTATTCAGCAGGTAGGCAAGCATTTTAAACACAACATCAAAAAACATTTTGATTATATTAATTTTAATGGACTAAGAGATATTACTTAAAACAAGTAAACTTAACTGGCCAGTTTCATAAACTTAGTATCATGTGTCAACATAAGCGGGCTGAACACAAACCACCACTCATCATCTCGCCGATAAGCGCCTTTGATATAAGGTTTAATCACACTGTCTATAGGAGGTATTTCTGACACGTACTGTTCTAATTGAAAATGCTGCATGCCGTAAACATCATCTACAACCAACCCACTATAAAGATCCCCAGACTCAATGACAACAACCCTTCTGCGACTAAAATGTTTACTTGACGTTTTTTGATAGAAGTATTCCATCAAGTCTAATATCGGTAACAAGCGCCCTCTCACATTGGCTACGCCTTTAACCCATGAACCCACACCTGGGACTTTGGTTAAACGAGGTGTCGTCAAAACCTCCATAACCTCTCCCATTGGGCAGGCACATTTTATACCATTAAATCCAACGCCCACCCCTGTCCAAGAAGAACGAATCTCACCACCGGAGTTAGGCAACTGCGAGGCATTGGCTCGACACGCTTTTTGAATCTCAAAGAGTTTCAAAAAAGCTTGTGATGCTTGTGATAAATTAGAGCTTTTCATAAACCACTCAATAGCAAACTGTCGTTAGGATTGAGCACTTAATGCATTATTAATAATCTCAACCAGTTTACCCTCCTCTACGGGTTTAGTTAAATAATCACTCGCACCTTGACGCTTACCCCATACTCGATCCGTTTCTTGATCCTTCGTGGTAACAATAATCACTGGAATATGACTGGTCTCACTACCTTTTGTTAATTGGCGCGTGGCCTGAAAACCGTTCAGTCCAGGCATAACCACATCCATTAATACCACATCAGGTTTCTCTTGACGAGCCTTAGCAACACCATCAGCCCCATTATCTGCTTCTAACACTTCAAAACCATGTTTCTCCAACATCGCTTTAAACTTATAGGTCTCTGTTGGAGAATCATCCACTATCAAGACTCTTGGCATAATTTTATTACCCTCAATGAAACACTTTTAATGTTGCTGAACGTGCTGACGTATAGCGCCCAACAACTCTTCCTTACTAAAAGGTTTAGTTAAATATTGGTCAGACCCTACAATACGACCTTTAGCTTTATCAAACAAGCCATCCTTACTCGACAACATAATGACAGGTGTTGTTTTAAAAGTACTGTTATTTTTAATCAGTGCACAAGTTTGATACCCATCTAACCTTGGCATCATGATATCAACAAAAATAATATTGGGATGTGTATCGGCAATCTTAGATAAAGCATCAAAACCATCCGTTGCTGTCACCACCGTACACCCCACTTTTTTCAACAGGGTCTCAGCCGTTCGACGAATAGTCTTGCTATCATCAATCACCAAAACTTTCAGATTTTCAAAAATACCTTCAGAATCTTCCATTGATAATGCCTTTAACTACCCACAATGTAGATACCATCTTTATGACTGCACGCAAATGCATTACGTACGTTATAGCTCACAGAAATACCACTCTTCTTAAGCTTAAGCTTAGACCATATCAAACACACTGCTATAAACCTTTGACCAAACCCGAACCATACAAACCCAATACAAACCACATAATCATATTAACTTCTTGAAAAAATAAATAAAAACATAAACCACAACGCTTCAGGTGATAAAAATTCATTTTCCCAGTAAACAGCCATGAGCGATGCAATTTTCGTCACCCTAGGTGATGAAAATTGCATTTACACGGTAAAATACAGCATAATGAACTTTTGATCGATCAACTGCCATAAACAAAAGAACTCAACACTATGACGATACGTCTTGGGGTTGTAATGGACCCCCTTTCCAGTATAAAACAACAAAAAGACAGCACCGTTGCCATCCTTCTAGAAGCTCAAAAAAGAAACTGGCGTTTGTATTACTTCACACATAATACTTTGTCACAATCAACAAACAACTCGGTTAAAGCAAAAGCTGCACAACTATCCATCAAAGAGCAGGCACTCAACAACAATCAAAAGAATTGGTATGATATCACAACTGAACAAGCGCTAAAACTTTCAGAATTAGACATTATCCTCATGCGCAAAGACCCCCCTTTCGACATGAGCTATATATTCACCACTTATTTACTTGAAGCGGCAGAGCGCGAGGGAGCCCTTGTTATCAATCAACCACAGAGCTTGCGCAATTGCAATGAAAAGCTCTTTGCACTGGAGTTTCCTCAGTGCACCCCCCCCACCTTAGTTACATCTAGCCAAACTGACATCGCACATTTTCTCCAAGAACAAGGACCTTGTATTATTAAGCCGCTTAACGGTATGGGTGGCCAAGGCATTTTTAAAGTAGCTTCCAGCGCTGACAACTTGGCTGTTATCGTTGATTTGCTAACCGAACATGGCAAACTCCCAATTATGGCTCAACAATATCTCCCACAAGTACAACAGGGCGATAAAAGAGTACTACTCATCAACGGCAAACCGATCCCATATGCTCTGGCCCGCATTCCACAAGGATCAGATATAAGAGGTAACCTAGCCGCAGGAGGTAAAGGAATTGGTCAAGAGCTCAGCGAACGTGATTATTGGATCTGCGAACAAATTGGTCCCAAACTGCGACAAAAAGGCCTACACTTTGTTGGCATTGATATCATTGGAGACTTTTTAACAGAGATCAACGTGACGAGCCCTACCTGTATTCGTGAGCTAGACCAATGGTTTGATGTTAATATATCATCATATTTTCTAGACCATATAGAAACTATTCTTTCCAAAAAATGAAAATGCAAGCAACTTCCTTTCTTGCTCCTCAACGGACTGTGGATCATTCTGTTCTCCTAAACTGGATGATGATGACACAGCCTCACAATCGAAATCCCCATTTACAAAAGTCCAACCTCCATCACTATCACCCTCACTACTGCTTATGTGTGCCGCGCCTTCTGATACCTCACATTTGGTAATTTCATTCTTATCATCTGTATCACCACTATTCAAAACTTCTAGCACGAGAGCTTTTACTGCATCTCCAACTTGAGCATCATCCTCAGATAAACAGTCTAAACCTTCTTCATCTTCCTTTCCCACTCTTTCTGTATCATCATCACTACTTATTTCACTCCAGCTCAGAGGGTGAGATGGTAACCCTTCCTGCTTTGATCGCGGCGTTAGTACCTGAAGAACATCAGCAATAGCCTCCAATTTTGCCTGACGGTCACACGAGTTAGAATCACGCAAGTCATTACCAGACGACGAAGCAGAATCACGGCCTGATGGCACCTCTGTTTTTCCTAAAAAAGTGGTCTGGCCATCCAAATTTAAGCCGCTCTTGTTATCTACTTTTTTATCTTGTTGTTGTTGTGAATATGCTCTCACCGAATAATTATTGATTGGTATTGGTGATACACCTTTATCAGCCATTAATTTGCTCCTTCATAAAGTAAAAATTCAGGAAAACTTGTATCTTCAAAATATAATAATGTTCTTTCATAAGCCCCTCCATGTCAAGCCTAACTTATTGAAAATAAAAAGTTTATTTCTGAATAAAGCGCAAGACAACATCAACTTGAAATATTACCTCATCCATTATCCTGCATATCTAACAGATAACCGTGCTAACCTACTCTATTGGCACTAGACTTACTAAAGCTTTTACTTATACCCTGACGACCAAAAAATATCGAAACAATGTCATCCACCTCCACACACGACCGCTTGCACTTCTGCCTGTTTTTGGCCTCTGCCGTACATGCCAGCCTAATTTTTGGTTTAGGCTTTGGCTCTGACAAACCGAACCAAAGACCTACAACACTAGAAGTTACTCTGGCGGTACACTCCAGTGACAAGGCTCCTGAAAAAGCTGATTTTCTTGCCCAAACCAATCAAGAAGGCAGTGGTGTACTGGATGAAAAAGTCTTGACGTCAACCACTCAAGTGGCTGAATTCAGTAATAATACATTCAACGAAATACAAAAAGCACAACAAAACTCCAGCCAAGCTCCCAAACCCATTGACAGACAATTGGTACAAACCACTGCACAGAGCCAATTTCGTATGACCCAAAAACAACAAACTGAAGCTCATACTGAACAAGCGCAAAAACCCAAACCGAACTCTTTGACATTATTAAATCGCAGTCTAGAAATAGCCAGCCTTGAAGCACAGCTGCGTGAGAAACGTCAGATATACGCCAAAAAACCACGCAAACGCCGCTTAACAGCTCTGTCAGCCAAAGCAGCAGCAGATGCAGCCTACTTAGATGCCTGGCGCAGCAAGATCGAAACGATTGGTAATTCACGCTATAGTGAGCTGAAAACCAGAGAGCTCATCGGCAGCTTACGCTTGCTAGTTGCCATCAACCCTGACGGCACAGTCTACAAAATCAGCCTCTTAAATAGCTCCGGTTACAAAGCATTAGATGATGCCGCAATACAAGTAGTGCGCATGGCAGCACCTTTTGCACCCTTTCCAGAAGAGCTGCACAAAAATACAGACATATTGGAGATTATTCGAACCTGGAATTTTGAAAAAGGTAAATACTTGTCTAGCCATTAAGCAATTGATCACAAGATGCCCAATTCATTAGCAACTGACATTCTTAAACTATTACAGCAACACCCGCAAGGTCTGAGTGAACACGAGCTGCTGCAACTGCTTTGTAAACACTCTTGCTTCGCAAGCCTTACCGCCAACGCTCAGCTTGCCCTATTTCAAAAACACTTCATTCTCATGAACGCACTCTACCAGCTACAAGAAGAACTGTGGCAAACGCAACATACAAAAAAAACACTCAACCTAGAAATTTCGCCCTTATGCATTAAGCTGCAAACATCACCACCCACACAGCAAGCCTTATCAACAGATCACAGCAACCTAGCCACTTACTATTTAGATTGGAATAATTTCCAAAAAACCACTGAAGAAGACGTGTCATTATTATTAGATAACTTTTGGTCAATATTTACCAAGAATAGTAACCGCACCAAAGCTTTAAGTATTTTAGAACTTGAGCCGAACGCCAATGCAGATACCATTAAGGAACGATATCGAGAATTAGCAAACCAACACCACCCCGATAAAGGTGGCGATCAAGAAACTTTTATTCACATTCGTCAAGCCTATGAAACTCTAAAATCAAATTAAGCAAAGTGAGTTTAGGAGCGACAAATGTTAAAGTTATTTCATGCATGTTTCTTAGGGCGTATTTGTACAACTATTGATCTAAATTAAAGTATCGGCTAAGATATTGTGATTGGGAGTAGGAGTCAGGTACTATGAACAACTTTATAAATACCTTAAATAATCAATGAGTCATTGGACCTTAATTTATGACCACGATGATCACCGAAGTCTATAACGCTTTTCGAAAAGCGGGTGTTCCTGAACAAGATGCACAAGCAGCAGCTGAAGCCTTGTCATCTGAGAATCTGGCAACTAAATCCGATATAAATGAAATCAAGCAAAATATTAACAAGCTTGATTACAAAATAAAGCCTGTACAATGGATGATTGGCTTGGTGATTGTTGTTGAAGTTTTACCGCTGCTCAAAAATCTATTTCCATAAATCAGAGTTCTATCACCACTCAGCCAACACACTCACCCAATTATCCACAAATCACGAATTTAAAATACAAAGTTATTTTGAATTTTACGTGTCATTACTTGCATCCTCCCTTAGACAAATGATTATAATGAACACGCTGCTCAAGACAGCACACAATCAAAAATATTTTCATCACCTAAGGTGACGAAAATTGCATCGCTCATGGCTGTTTTAGTTCAAAAACATACATGCAAACTCAATAAAGATGATAAATAAGGATTAACACTCAGTGAACAGCAACTCAACACAAAGAAAAAACAAATACTACATAACCGCAACGGCTGTTAGTGAATATTTACCCGAACACAGTCAACCCGATAATTTTCAATATGTCTTTGCCTACCACGTAACCATTCATAATCAAGGCCAACTAATGGCCAAGCTATTAAGTAGACATTGGGTCATTACAGACGGTAGAGATGAACTCGAAGAAGTCAAAGGTATGGGCGTCATTGGCCAACAGCCCGAAATCCAGCTGGGAGAGCAGTATCGCTATACCAGTGGCATTATACTAAAAACACCGTTTGGCCACATGCACGGCAGCTATCAAATGCTGGCAAGCGATGGCACCCGCTTTGAAATACCCATTCCAGCTTTTAGCTTGGCTACTCCCAACCAAATACACTGACTCAGAACTCTTTATCAATCACTATGGCTACTTATGCAATCGGAGACGTTCAAGGCTGCTATGAGCCCCTAATGCGACTTCTGGACAAAATCAAACTATCCTACCAAGATCGCCTATGGTTTTGTGGTGACTTAGTCAATCGCGGCCCTCAATCCCTTGAGACCCTACGTTATATTCAATCATTGGGTGAACGTGCTAGAGTCGTCCTAGGAAATCACGACTTACACCTACTCGCTGTAGCTGCTGGTGTAAAAAAAACCAAAACACACGACACACTGAACAACATCTTAAACGCCCCAGATAAAACTAAACTGCTCAACTGGCTAAAAAAACAACCTTTGTTTATTCACGACCCCCAACTGAACTTTAGCATGAGCCATGCTGGCTTCCCTCCTTGCTGGAGTCTACAAGAGGCTAAAAAGCATTCAAAAGAAATTGAAACTCTGTTACAAAGTCCTAAGTGCCATAGTTTACTAAGTAATCTATATGGTAACACTCCAACAAAGTGGCACAAAGAGCTAGATGGGTGGACAAGAGCCAGGCTTATTGTAAATTTTCTAACCAGAATGCGCTATCTTACAAAACAAGGAGACTTAGCTCTTGGATTTAAAGGGCACCCTAACCAAGCACCTGAAAATCTCCTACCTTGGTATACACTACCAAACCCAGGACTTGAACACACACATATGGTCTTTGGACACTGGGCTGCCTTAGAAGGCCAGGTTGACCATCCCAAGCTCTATGCCCTGGATACAGGCTGCGTATGGGGAAACCAGCTGTCTGCTCTGCGTTTAGAAGACCGATGCCTTATCCAAGTAGATGCTCAATACCCATAATATAAACACACTTAAGACCCAGTTACGCTATCTTCCTTAATCTTTTTACAATGAAAGAACATAAAAAAACTAAAAGTAAACCTGTAACAGAAAAGACCTCCATATCATTTGAAGCAAAAGAAGCCTACCATATACTGTAACTACAGTAGCACTAAATTTTTATCATCCAGAGCAACGAAAATTTACGAGCTCGCAGCTACTTTTTTAAAGAAACATAACCTTACCAACAGAAAAAAGTCTATATTTACAAAATACGGCGTTAAAAATGTAAAACGAAACATACACAAAACAAACAGCATTGGCCACTTAATTATTGACAAATCGAGGTTGGACTCATGAACAGCATTTTCAGCCACTATCAAAGTCGCTACGAAAAGACGAAAGAAGATGAGTACTCCATTCAAGAGTTCTTAGATTTGTGTCGAGAAGATAAAACCGTTTACAGCTCAGCTGCAGAACGCCTCCTAACGGCTATTGGTGAACCAGAATTAGTAGACACCTCCAAAAACCCTCGAATGAGCCGCATTTTTTCCAATAAAATCATCAAACGTTATCCTGCTTTTGATGATTTTTTCGGCATGGAAGAATGTATTGAAAATATCGTTTCTTACTTCAAACATGCCGCTCAAGGCTTGGAAGAAAAAAAGCAAATTTTGTATTTACTAGGCCCTGTAGGGGGTGGAAAATCGTCCCTAGCAGAAAAGCTGAAATCACTGATGGAAAAAGTCCCTTTTTACGCAATCAAAGATTCACCTGTCAATGAATCCCCCTTAGGCCTCTTCAACCCAACTGAAGATGGGGAAATTTTAGAAGAAGAGTACGGTATCCCCAGGCGATACCTCAAAACAATCATGTCACCCTGGGCAGTAAAACGATTACACGAATACAACGGCGATATCTCTAAGTTTCGAGTTGTTAAAAAACACCCATCCATCCTAGATCAGTGTGCCTTAGCTAAAACAGAACCAGGAGATGAAAACAACCAAGACATTTCCTCACTGGTAGGCAAAGTTGACATTCGTAAACTAGAAGAATTTGCCCAACACGATCCAGATGCTTACGCCTATTCTGGAGGCCTGTGTAAAGCCAACCAAGGTTTATTAGAATTTGTAGAAATGTTCAAAGCACCCATTAAAGTACTACACCCTTTATTAACCGCCACACAAGAAGGTAATTACAATGGCACCGAAGGCATGGCCGCCATTCCCTATGAGGGCATAATTCTAGCCCATTCCAATGAATCGGAATGGCACACCTTCAAAAACAACAAAAACAATGAAGCTTTCATTGATCGTATCTATATTGTCAAAGTACCTTATTGTTTGCGTGTAACCGAAGAAATCAAAATTTATGAAAAACTACTCAAACACAGCTCTTTAGCCAATGCACAGTGCGCCCCAGACACACTGAAAATGTTGGCTCAATTTTCAGTATTATCACGCTTAAAAGAACCTGAAAACTCCAGTTATTATTCTAAAATGCGTATCTACGATGGTGAAAGCTTAAAAGATACTGACCCTAAAGCCAAGTCGTACCAAGAATACCGAGACAACGCAGGTGTCAATGAAGGTATGGAAGGCCTTTCTACACGCTTTTCTTTTAAAATTTTAAGTAAAGTGTTCAACTACGACCACGTTGAAGTCGCCGCTAATCCAGTTCATTTATTGCATGTATTGGAAAGGCAAATTGAACAAGAACAATATCCAAATGAAACCCGAGACAAATACTTACGCTATATTAAAGAATATCTGGCTCCTCGCTATGTAGAGTTTATCGGCAAAGAAATTCAGACCGCTTACCTAGAATCTTATTCTGAATATGGCCAAAATATTTTTGATCGTTACGTCACTTACGCCGATTTTTGGATTCAAGATCAAGAATATAGAGACCCAGATACAGGAGAAATTTTCGATCGAAGCTCTTTAAATGAGGAACTGGAGAAAATCGAAAAACCGGCCGGCATCAGCAATCCAAAAGATTTTCGTAACGAAGTAGTCAATTTTGTCTTAAGGGCTCGTGCCAACAACCAAGGCAAAAACCCTTCCTGGTTAAGTTATGAAAAACTACGTACTGTGATTGAGAAAAAAATGTTTTCCAACACCGAAGACTTACTACCTGTCATTTCATTTAACCCCAAAGCATCTACAAACGATCAAAAGAAACACGAAGACTTTGTCAAACGCATGGTAGACAGAGGTTATACTGAGAAACAAGTACGCCTGTTATCCGAATGGTACTTACGCGTTCGCAAAGCTCAATAACAGCCATGATAAAACTATGAAATAAAGCATATAGAGAGACCCAGAATGATTCGATATTTATTTTTTCAGCACACATTAATATATTTCTATGGCTCGATGGCGGCATCCTTGCCGCCAACGGCTTCCAAGATAAATTAGGAGCAGGCAACATTGTCGTATATCATTGATCGACGCCTCAATGCTAAAAACAAAAGTGCTGTAAACAGACAACGCTTTTTAAGAAGGTATCGTTCACATATTAAAAAAGCCGTCTCTGATGCCGTCAGCAAGCGTAGTATTACTGATTTAGAAAACGGAGAAAACGTTTCCATACCCAAACGAGACATCTCTGAACCTACGTTTCGGCACGGCAACGGCGGCAATAAATCTATTATCCTCCCAGGCAACAAAGAATTCATCCAAGGTGACAAAATTGCACGACCGCCACAAGGGGATGGCAGTGGTGGCAGCGGTCAAGCCAGCGACCAAGGTTCAGGTGTAGATGACTTCATTTTTCAAATCACTCAGGAAGAGTTTTTAGAATTTTTATTTGATGACCTAGCTCTACCCAACTTAATTAAGCGTCAACTCTCTGGCATAGAGTCTTTTAAATACGTACGGGCTGGTGTTGTCAATGAAGGAACACCCAATAAGATCAATATCATACGATCCATGCGCCAAGCGGCAGGCCGACGCATCGCTTTAACCTCTGCCACACGAAAAAAAATCAAAAATTTCAAAGCTGAATACGAAAAATTGCTTAATACAGACTCTATCTTAAGAAATAATAAACGTCTCATGCAATTAGAAAAAAACATCGAAAAACTAAAGCGCAGGCTCAAAAAAATACCCTTTATTGACGATATAGATCTTCGCTATAACTTTCACATCAAGCACCCACAACCTACTTCAAAAGCTGTGATGTTTTGCCTTATGGATGTTTCAGGCTCTATGAATCAAAATATGAAAGATATGGCAAAGCGTTTTTTTATTTTGCTGTTCTTATTTCTCAAACGTAACTATCAAAAAATTGAGGTAGTATTTATTCGCCACCATACCAGCGCCAAAGAAGTTAACGAGGAAGAATTTTTTTACTCCAGGGAGACAGGTGGTACCATTGTCTCAAGCGCACTGAAACTCACCGATAAAATTATTTCAGATCGTTTCCCTGCTAACGAATGGAACATTTACATTGCACAAGCTTCTGATGGAGACAACTGGAACGACGACTCACCCATTTGCCGAAAAATACTAGTTAACAATATTCTACCAAAAGCACAATACTATGCTTATGTTGAAATAAATCCAAGAAGGCATCAAGCACTTTGGCGTGAATACGAAATCATTCAAAAAGAATTTGGTGAGTACTTTGCAATGCAACAAATCAAAGATCAAAGTGAAATCTACCCAGTTTTCAGAGAACTGTTTCAACGTAAGCAAGAACAAACAGCGACAACCTAAAAATGAAAAGCACTGATTATGCCTGCAAATAAGTCATCGACAATGCCCTCAAAAGTAGAAAAATCCATTTCTACAGGGTCCGAATGGACCTTTGAACTGATTGATCAATACGACAAAGCTATTAAAAAAATTGCAGAAGAGCAATACCAACTGGAAACATACCCCAATCAAATTGAAATCATATCAGCAGAGCAAATGATGGACGCCTACTCTTCCGTTGGCATGCCGATGGGTTATAACCACTGGTCTTTTGGCAAACATTTCGTCTCGGTTGAACAAAACTACAAACGTGGCCAAATGGGCCTAGCCTATGAAATCGTGATCAACTCTAACCCATGCATTGCCTATCTTATGGAGGAAAACACCATAACAATGCAAGCGTTGGTTATTGCTCACGCCAGTTATGGTCATAATTCTTTTTTTAAGGGAAACTATCTTTTTCAAACTTGGACAGACGCCAGTTCTATCATTGATTACTTAGTCTTTGCTAAAAACTATATCAGTAAATGTGAGGAACGCCACGGTATTAATGAAGTCGAATCATTGCTGGACTCTTGTCATGCTCTAATGAATTACGGAGTAGATCGTTACAAAAGACCTTATCCAATCTCAGCAGAGGAAGAAAAAAAACGACAGAAAGAGCGTGAAGAGTATTTACAAGCACAAGTCAACGAACTATGGCACACCATTCCTAAACTCAATGAAAAAGAAGAACAAGGTGAAACCGAACGCTTCCCTACAGAACCACAAGAAAATTTGCTGTATTTTATTGAAAAAAATGCACCTTTATTAGAGCCTTGGCAACGTGAAATTGTGCGTATTGTCCGTAAAATTGCACAATATTTTTATCCACAAAGACAGACTCAAGTCATGAACGAAGGATGGGCAACCTTTTGGCACTACACTCTATTAAACGATCTTTATGATAAAGGTTTAGTCACAGAGGGTTTCATGCTGGAATTCCTACAATATCACACTAGTGTTGTCAATCAACCAAGTTTTGATATGCCTTATTACAACGGCATCAATCCATATGCTCTCGGTTTTTCTATGATGACCGATATCAAACGAATTTGTGAAAACCCCACAGAGGAAGACCACAAATGGTTTCCTGATTTTGCGGGAACACCTTGGCTGAAGACTTTAAAATTTGCCATGCAAAACTTTAAAGATGAAAGTTTTATACAGCAATTTCTATCACCAACTGTTATGCGGGAATTTAAGCTCTTCAGCATTTTAGACGATGACACTAAAAAAGAGCTAGAAGTTTTATACATTCATGATGAGAATGGTTACAAGCTACTTCGAGAAACATTGTCTAATCAATACAATCTAAGCATGAATGAACCTAACATTCAAGTGTATAATGTTAACGTCAAAGGAGATCGATCTTTGACATTAAGACATATCAGGCATAACTGTCGGCCTTTGGAAGAGGAAAACTGCAATGAGGTTTTAAAGCATTTGCATCGCCTTTGGAAATTTGACATTCACCTGGAGCAAGTAGATAACGATACTGTCATCAATACAATACACTGTCCAGACCCTAAAATGCAAAAAAGTGACCATGAACGATGAAATTTGACTGTGGCACTGAACCAAAACAACAATAGAATTTGAGCTAAATGAATTAAGAATTGGAATAGAATAAAGAGCAATTACCTTGAAACTTTATTTGCTGGAAAAAATCTAGGTTACCTATGGAAGCTACCTTGAACAATGAATATATCGATATTGATAACAATACTATGTCATTAGCTCTTTATGGATACGCTTGTTTTACTGCGATGGCTGTTGTAGAAGGAAAAGTTAAAGGCTTTAACCATCATTTAGAGCGCTTAATAAAAGATTCTGGTGAATTGTTTGGCATATCACCGAGCAAAGCAGAGATTAAAAGTAACTTAAACTCCTTTCTGACCAAACATAAAAATGCTTCTTTCATGATTGCCAGAGTCACAATTTTTCCAAAGGATTTTTCAATTGAAAATCCTGAAAAAATAAATGGGCTTAATATTATGGTAACCGGTCGAGCGCAAAACTCTGTTAGTGAGAACCCATTAAACCTAAAATGTATTGATGTCATTAGAACGCTTCCGCTGCAAAAAACCACTAACATGATATCAAATCTGAAGGCACGATCCATATCACATAAAAATGGATTTGATGACGCTTTGATGACCGATAACGGCTTAGTTACAGAGGGAGCCACTTGGAATATATTTTTTGGAAATGGTATGGAACTGATCACTCCCTCTTTGAAAATCGGAATATTACCTGGAGTAACACGTAGACTCATCATATCACTGGCCAGAGAGAAAAGATTCAGTGTCAAAGAGGCAGAAATAAGTACTGATAAGCTAAAAGATTTCTCTTATAGTTTTGTTACAAATGCTGCTATAGGGTTAGCCTCAGTTAAGTCAATTGATGGAATTGACTTTGCTCCTGAATGTAAAGAGTTCTTATTGCTAAAAAATTATTATTTCGAAATTCCTGGAGAACTCGTCCAATATTTTCATCCCAACTCTCAAGGATAAAACCTTGTTCGATGTTTAATCATGGACAATAGAAGAGTACTACCTCATATTCAAAGGGATATTTTTTTGGGCCCACGCTTAGCTTGACAAATTTCCGCTCAGAAGGTAGCTTTAGGAGCCTCACAATAATTTCTTTACTGTGATATCGGAGTTCCAATTCCATCTGAAGCAAAACAATCTAACGTAACTGTATACGTGATGCGGTCAATTGAGCTGGCAACACATATTAAACCTTCCTTCCTGGGTTTTACTATTTACTAATAGGGAAATAATCTCATGACAAATCAAGTTATCCACTCCCAATCACCTAGCGCCAATTTAGGTAGACACCATCCTTCCACCCCACTAGCTAAAAAAGCACAAGAAATGCTCGAAACACTATCAAAAGAAGTACAAAAAAAATCTACTGCTATCCGCCATATGGCTTCCAAGTTCTTCAATACATTAGACATGCGACAACCAAGAACAAAGGCGCCAAATCATCAAATACTCTGCCAAATGTTTATAGAATTATCAGGACAAGGATGCCAACCTTGTCTTACTGAAAATATGATAAAACTCATACCGGGCGATATTGTGAATTGTACAACAGGCCTTCCTATAATGACTCGTGATCAATTCATAGAGTTTTTAAACATGCAATCTACTGATACATATAAGAATCTTATAGTTACAGTTGAAGAAGCCTTAACTGTCACTGCCGAAGAACCTAAGGATAATAATCCTATCTTATCTTCAATAAAGCATTCTTCCTCAAAAAGGGAAGGAGCAGCCATATCTATTCATCCACCAATGAAAACATATCAGTTTCAACGTCTTCACTCAGCTATAAAACTACTTAAAATAGCTATAAAGTTAAACCCAGAGCAATTCAAGCACGCAGTGCTAATAATAAAAAACTGGACCAGCAACGCTTTTATACTCGCAAGCATGACTCAAGAAAATACTACTGTTATAGCTTGCGACAGTGACCAAGAACACACCTATGCTATTAAATCGGTAAATGCAGATTTTAAAGTTACTAAAATATCATATCCCAAAGAGGCAAGCTCATCACCCTCAACTTTGCCTCCTGTTGCCTCAGCGTCCCAGCCTTCTGGCTGATTCAGCTCAGCCAGGGCTCCCCCCACAACAGGCATTCTCCGAGAACCTCGTTTTTTATATAATAGACCCTAGACTCTCAAAGCATAACAAAGAATGTATTTGAGAACACCCGTATTTGTCATACACTAAACTAAAAGAGAGGGTGTTATAAAGAATTAATCAGATCAATCACTTAGAACACAGAGTATCAAAATGATATTATTATTCTGTTCTCTTACTCCACGTTCGGCATAACTAAAGCAAACTAACTGATTAGAGACAAACTCACACTGTTACCATGGCCAGCCAAAAACAAGAGACAATAGAAGAGAGCCTAATAAATATAGGCACGCTCGTACACGGCATTAGTGTGCCCCCTCAGCCACAATTAGTGGCCGACTTAGTCATTGAGCAACTAGACCCATTCTCAACCGAAACTGATATCGCTAAAATAGCTCGTAAAGACATTGGCATTGCCGGCAGCCTCCTAAAAGCCGTTAATTCCAAACCGTTTATCAGTACTCGAAACAACCAAACAAACAAACCTATTCTGTCCATAGAGCTTGCTATCAATCTGCTAGGAATCAGCACAGTCGTTGATATAGCCAATGCGATTGCCCAACGTAATGCGTTAGATGATGACACCATTATCTCACTGACAACCTTTTGGGACTTAGCCATTGATACCGCACAATTTTGCGAAAAACTCTCAGTGCACTTAAACGTGTCTAATCCTGATGAAGCTTATGCTTTGGGTTTACTGCACAACTGCGGCCTACTGCTCATGAAACTAAGATTCGAAGACTTCGAAGCTGTGTTAGAAGAAGCTTACCAGTTTAATGATAAGCGCATAGTGGACACAGAAAACCGCTATTTCAAAACCAATCACGCTGTATTAGGTTACTATGTAGCAAAATCATGGAAATTGCCCGAGCATTTATGCACTTTAATTGCTGAACATCACAACATCGACAAGTACTTTGGAAGCAATGCAATCAACAATCAAGAGCAAAAAGATCTTTTTGCTATTCTGAAGATGGCCGAACATTTAAGTTACTCTTATAGCATCATCGGCAAACAAAACCTCGATTATGAATGGGAAAACATTGGTACAGCCATTTTGGATCATACAGGCCTAAGTGATGATGATTTTAACGCATTAGAAGAGCAGTTAATATGAATTAAACTCCCTTCTGAAAATCTGCATTTACACAATTTAAATTACATACTCAATTCATTTAGACGGACGTTGGAACACTTAACTTATCTCGCCATTGCGTTTAGCTCATTGATACTTTCTTCTGCCACCTCAATCACACCTAAACCAATCGGTCGACTCTCTTCCATACTTTCCAAATAATAGTCAATGCTAGATATGGCATCGGCTAATGTCTCTAAGTCAAGCTGCTTGGGTTGATAACTGCAATTGTGAATAATATTTCGTTGAATATAAGCTTCACAAGCACCTATCACTTCAGCCGCCCGCTTTAAATGAAGAAACACCAAACCACCCCATACCGTATGCAAAGTAGACGGTACATTTTGCAAATGCACTGCATCCCAGTGAGATTCAATAAAACTCACAATCGCCTTTTTCGTCATAGAAAGCCCTACACGTGATTCACTGACCACTAATAAACGGGCTTCTTCCAAACGATTAATCGCAACTTTTTCAATCGAGTCTGGGTTTTCTAAATTCTCTTGCTGCACCTGCTCTTGCTCATCAGGTACCGAGTTATGACTGAAATTAGACCTCAATACCTCCACCATATGCTCAGCGTACAACAACGCATCGGCCAACTTCAAAAAATCATCGGGGCCCAACACTTCAGTTTGACTTAACCAAATTCTAATGCACTGTACTTGCTCTTTTAACACATCACTGGCCTCATTCAAACCCAACATGACCAAAGTAGAAGATATTTTGGTTAAAGATTCAGCCAATGATTGCAAATAAGATTGATCCATCACAACACTGCGTACACTGGTATCAATGTTGTCTTTCATTTGCGTCAACTCTTCTTGGATATTGGCCGCAACAGTCGCGATCACTGACCCATAAGGCCCATTCATAATATCCCGATCTTCTCTGAGTTGTTTATCAGTAATACCAACAATCTTACGCAAACCAAAAGCATCTTTAATAGACGACACATAGTTTCCATCACAAGCCGCTAAAGAAATAACGTACAAACACTCTCGCAATAAACTCTGGGGCATAGTATCGTTTAAAACAGTAACACCCTCATAAATTAATCGTTTCATTTGCCGATCAATCTTACCGAGCAGCAATTTACGACTGACACACAGCTCAACATCTCCGTCCAATAAAGCCTCTAAGATACCCAAGCCTATCCACCAAAGCTGAGCAATAGGAACATCACCTGTCAAACGAGCAATACGCTCCAATGCTCTGGTCATAATCTTTAGATTGGCCGTAGGGCTTTCTTTTCTCATCACACCTAAAAAGCCCACTTGATACATATGTCTCAACCGACGACACCGCATTGGCACTTCACTAAAAGGCACCGTTTCCGCACTATCAACCAAAGGTGTATCTTCAAATTGAGTTGGATTCAAATCAATATTAGAAAAGTCATATTCACTGACCAAAGGAGAAACCAAGTGCTTGCGCAACTCATTGATCGTCGGCACCAACAAAACAGGCAAACTACTCTGTTTAATATGAACAAAATCAATATAGTGGGATAAAACCAGCAGAGCACGCCCCATAGCCATTAAATACGATGTTATTTCTTCTCTGCATTGAAATTCTTCAATGATGTGCTCACCTAAACTCACCACATCATGAGTCAGAGTAACCGCCCCATCCAAATGTATTAAAGTAAAGATACCCTGCAACTGTTGGAACAACTCCAAAGCGGTTTGTAGCGGCTGAACATCATCTCGTTCCTCCATGAAGACACGTAGAGATGCCTCTGCTTGCTTTAACGTAGCATCCACTTCCTGTTTGACCAGGTTCAGTGATGCCATTCCCTCCATTGCAATCATTCTTTGCCCAATAAATAAGTACCCAAAAGTCTATAGTATAATATTAACACTACTTAATGTTACATCCATGACAAAAGCTCGCTCTGCTATTACAGTATAGGCCAGAAACAAACAACAGCGATAACATTAACTCGCTCAACAGTGTTAGCAAAATGAATACAACTCTCTATCAAGCAACCTATCAAACAACAAAAAATTAAAGTATCATTTGCCAGTTTTCAATACAAACAATACGAATAGCAAACACGAAACAAATGCAAAACAGCCATGAACGATGCAACTTTCGTCACCTTAAGTGATGAAAATTGCATTTTCACAGTAAACAACAAACACAAATCAGATCAAAAATTAAACAAAATCTAGCGCGCAACACTCTTATCGCCTAATATTTAACTACATCGCAACCAAAAGTAAAAGACTAAAAATGCTTAACGCCATTAAACATAACTTTTTAGGCCACAGCCCAGACTGGTATAAACTGACTATTATCATCTTTCTTGCAATCAATCCATTATGTTATTGGCTAACTGACGGTTTTACAACCGGATGGCTATTAATACTAGAATTTATCTTTACCTTGGCAATGGCCTTAAAATGCTATCCACTCCAACCGGGTGGTTTATTAGCCATTGAAGCGATTGCACTCGGCATGGCCAGCACCAATACAGTCAAAGAAGAAGTTTTCCATAACTTTCCCGTTATTCTACTTTTAATGTTTATGGTAGCCGGCATTTTTTTCATGAAAGACTTACTGCTTTTTGTTTTTACCAAAATTTTATTATCAATTAGATCAAAAGCTCTACTATCTTTTTTGTTCTGCTTTGCCGCTGCTATTTTATCAGCTTTTTTGGATGCTTTAACTGTAACAGCCGTCATCATTAGCGTATCAGTAGGATTTTACTCTGTTTACCACAAAGTCGCCTCGGGTAAAAAAGTCTCACACTCACACGATCATTCACACGATCACGACGTTCTAGACCTACACCGTGAGGACTTAGAAAATTTTAGGTCTTTCTTAAGATCTTTACTAATGCACGGTGCCGTCGGCACAGCACTAGGAGGCGTTTGCACTACCGTTGGAGAACCTCAAAACTTACTCATTGCAGGCATGGCTGAATGGAATTTTGTTGAGTTTTTCTTGAAAATGGCCCCCATCAGCTTACCAGTTTTAGTTAGCGGCTTATGCACCTGCATTTTGCTTGAAAAGTTAAAGTGGTTTGGTTACGGAGACCCTCTAGCAGAAAACGTGCGTACCATTTTGCAAGAATTTGATTACGAACAAACGGCTAAAAGAACAAAAAGAGATATTGCTAAATTAGGCGTACAAGCACTAACAGCACTGGTGTTGGTCCTCGCATTAGCTTTCCATGTCGCTGAAGTCGGGTTAATTGGACTAATGATTATTGTTCTACAAACGGCTTTTAACGGTGTTACCGATGAGCATGCACTTGGCAAAGCTTTTGAAGAAGCACTGCCCTTTACTGCATTGCTGGTTGTATTTTTCGCTATCGTAGCCGTTATTCATGAACAACACTTATTTCAACCTATTATCGCAGCTGTATTAGCCTTAGAAGAAAGCAAACAGCCAGCTATGTTTTTCATCGTTAATGGCGTATTGTCAATGATCAGCGACAATGTGTTTGTAGCTACAGTGTATATAGGCCAAGTACACGAAGCCCTCACGGCAGGTCGGATCTCCCGTGAGCAGTTTGACATGTTAGCAGTTGCCATTAATACCGGCACAAACTTACCCAGTGTCGCAACTCCAAATGGACAAGCCGCTTTTCTCTTTCTATTGACCAGTGCAATAGCACCTCTGATTAGATTATCCTACGGCACTATGGTTTTTATGGCCATTCCTTATACAATCGTACTCAGTTCAGTGGGTTTGGTCGCCATCAGCACCTGGGCATTTTAATCTACCTTCAACCAACGGCTACCCATCCAGCTCTTGCCAAAGACAACAACCACCTCTATCGTTAATTTGGTCCAAAAGCTTATTGTGCTCAATCAATTCTTCCTCATGAGCTTTAACAACTCGCAAAACAGGCTTTTCCCGTGTTGAAGTTTCTATAGTAACCACCTCACTCGAAACAGCCTTGTTAGTTATAGAAGTGATGACAGGTGTTTCAATCGCTTGATCCAAACTTAAATCCAAAGTAATCTGACCACCAGTCATAGACAAATAAACATCAGCCAATATTTCCGAATCAAGCAAAGCACCATGCAGTTCACGATGACTGTTGTCAATCTCATAACGCTTACATAAAGCATCCAAGCTGTTTCTCTGACCCGGATGCTTTTTACGAGCCAACACTAGAGTATCAGTAACAGTACAATATTGACTCAAAGACCCTAGCTGAGTCTGATGCTTTTGGTCATGCAGTTTCAATTCATGATCTAAAAAAGCAACATCAAAAGGTGCATTATGTATCAACAACTCAGCCCCTTTAATATAAGCCAGAAAATCTTCAACAATAGCTGCAAACCGCGGCTTATCAGATAAAAAGGCATCAGACAAACCATGCACCTGAGCAGCACCCTCATCCACAGCTCTATCAGGATTGAGATAACAGTGAAACGTAAATTGAGTTATTTGACGATCAATCAACTCGACACAACCGATTTCAATAATCCGATGGCCTTCACTGGGCTCTAAACCAGTCGTTTCAGTATCCAGTACAATTTGCCTCATTTACTCCCCCCTAACTGTTTCAACTCCCTAACAACAGCATCACCCATCTGTACTGTTCCCACTTTTTCCAAACCTGGCTCATAAATATCTGGAGTTCGCAAGCCTTGAGCCAACGCTTTTTTCACTGCCGACTCAATCATCAAGGCCATATCCGTTAAACCTAAGGTATATCTAAGACCCATCGCCAAAGACAAAATAGTTGCTAACGGATTCGCCAACCCCTGACCTGCAATATCAGGTGCAGAACCGTGACAAGGTTCATATAAACCCTGTGCAGAACCGTTAAGTGACGCAGAAGGCAACATCCCTATGGAACCAGTCAGCATGGCTGCTTCATCTGATAAGATATCCCCAAATAAGTTGCCCGTCACAATTACATCAAACTGCTTGGGCGCCTTGACCAGTTGCATCGCTGCATTATCAACATACATATGGCTAAGCACCACATCAGGATACTCCACACTTAAAGCTTCAACGGTTTTACGCCACAACTGCGTCACTTCTAAAACATTGGCTTTATCCACTGAACAAAGCTTTTTATCACGCTTTTGGGCAAGCTCAAAAGCCACTCGAGCAATGCGTTTAATCTCAGACTCTGTATAAACATCGGTATTATAGGCTTGCTGCTCTCCATTCTCTAAGGTGCGAACCCCACGAGGCTCACCAAAGTAAATGCCTCCAGTCAGCTCCCTAACAATCATAATATCTAAACCAGAGACTACTTCAGGCTTTAAAGAAGATGCCTGCACCAACTCTGGATACAAAACAGCCGGGCGCAAATTCGCAAACAAACCTAAAGCGGAACGTAATTGCAAGAGACCCTTTTCAGGTCTGAGATGATTGGACAAAGCATCCCACTTCGGTCCGCCGACTGCACCTAACAAAATTAAATCAGCCTGCTGCGCCTTAAGCAACGTATCTTTTGGCAAAGGCTGATCATAAAGCTCTATAGCCGCTCCTCCAATCAGTGCTTCTTCAATCTCAAACTCAAACGGCAAAGCCATTAACACCTTATGTGCTTCAGCGACAATCTCAGGGCCAATGCCATCTCCTGCTAATAGTAAAATTTTCGCGCCCTTCACAGTCTTCACACTCATTGATCAATAACCCTCTGATAAATCTTGAAACAACCATGGGGTTTTTTGCTTGCTCCTTTGCTCATAAGCCTTTATCTCAGACGCGGCTTGCAAAGTCAGGGCAATGTCATCCAAGCCCTCAAGCAAACAATTCTTACGAAAAGGATCTATCTTAAACTGAAAAATCTCTCCTGCTGATGTTGTGATGGTCTGTTCAACTAAAGAAACTTGCAATTGATACCCCACTTCCGCAGCCGCCTCAGCAAATAATTGATCCAACTGAGTTCGATTTAAAGTCACCAGCAATAAACCATTTTTAAAACTGTTATTATAAAAAATATCAGCAAAACTCTCTGCAACAATGACTCTGAAACCATATTCTACTAAAGCCCAAGGCGCATGCTCACGAGAGGAACCACAACCAAAATTCTCTCGTGCCAACAAAATACTCGCCCCTTGGTAACGAGATTGATTCAATACAAAGCTTTTATTCAGGGGCCTTAAAGCATGCTCTTGCCCAGGCTCACCTTGATCCAAATACCGCCACTGGTCAAATAAAGTCGCTCCAAACCCGGTACGTTTAATAGATTTGAGATATTGCTTGGGAATAATTTGATCTGTATCCACATTCGCACGATCCAGAGGCACTACTAAACCAGTAAAATCAGTAAATTTTTGCATGGCTATTTTTCCTTACGAGCACATTTCTCAAAAATCACGTACATCAACAAAAACACCCTGTATCGCCGCAGCTGCAGCCATAGCAGGACTGACCAAGTGCGTCCGCCCCCCACGCCCCTGACGACCTTCAAAATTACGATTAGAAGTAGAAGCACAATGCTCCTTGGTTTCAAGTCTATCCGCATTCATCGCCAAACACATCGAACAACCAGGTTCACGCCATTGAAAACCGGCTGCCTTAAAAATTTGATCCAAACCTTCTGCTTCAGCCTGCGCCTTAACTAAACCAGAACCCGGCACAACCAATGCTTGTTTAATAGAAGAGGCCACCTTACGTCCCTTAACCACTTGTGCCGCTGTACGCAAGTCCTCAATACGAGAATTGGTACACGAACCAATAAAGATACGATCAAGCTGAATATCTTTGGGTAACATACCTGGTTTTAAGCCCATATATTCATAGGCTCTGAGCAATCCTTCACGCCGGGCTGCCTCCGGCTCCTGATTCGGATCAGGGAATGTTTCGTCTATACCTACCACCATTTCAGGAGACGTCCCCCAAGTCACTTGAGGCACCAATTGACTGACATCGAAACTCACTTCAACATCAAACACAGCCTCTTCATCTGAACGTAAAGACCGCCAAGACTCGACCGCTTGATCCCAGAGCTCACCTTTAGGACTAAAAGGCCTACCTGCAAAATAATCAATCGTAGCATCATCTACCGCGACTAAGCCGACTCGCGCACCTGCCTCAATGGCCATATTACATACTGTCATCCGGGCCTCAATAGACAAGGCATCAACAGCTTGTCCCGAAAACTCCATGGCAAAGCCTGTTCCTCCTGCTGTACCCAAACGACCAATTAGGGCTAAGATTAAATCCTTGGAATAAACACCCTCTCGCAAAGTGCCATGACACTGCACTTTCATATTCTTCATTTTTTTAGACAACAAACATTGGGTAGCCAAAACATGCTCGACTTCAGAAGTGCCAATCCCATGTGCTAAAGCGGCAAAGGCACCATGTGTAGCCGTGTGTGAATCACCACACACCACCGTCATGCCAGGCAAAGCGGCCCCCTGCTCAGGCCCCACCACATGCACAATACCCTGACGAGGATCGTGCATCTTGAACTCTTCTATACCAAATTCTTCACAATTGGCATCCAGTGTTGCAACCTGAATGCGTGAAGTGGGGTCTGCAATACCATTGGAGCGAGGGGTTGTCGGAACATTATGATCCACCGTTGCCAGATTGGCTGACAAGCGCCAAGGCTTGCGGCCATGCAAACGCAAACCTTCAAACGCCTGTGGAGAAGTCACTTCATGCAATAAATGTCGATCAATATACAGCAATGCCGTACCATCATCACGCTTAGAAACAAGATGAGCAGCCCAAAGTTTGTCATATAAGGTTTGGTTGGCCATTAACTGTTTTTCTCCACTCAATTTAAAGCTTGTAAAAATACTACTCTCAACCATAAAATAAAACAAATTCATATTTTTTATCTTTACTATAAAAATATGGAATATTTTATATGCTAAAGCAATGAACCCATAGAACCACAAAAACATGATCAATATTAACCAGTTAAAAGCATTTCTAACGGTCTTACAAACACAACAATTTTCCCTAGCTGCAGCACAGTTACATCTCACGCAACCGGCTATCAGTAAACGCATCAGCAATCTCGAAACAGCCCTTGGGTGCTCTTTATTTGATCGCCACCATAAAACTGCAAGGCCAACAGAGGCAGCCCTCACCTTGTTACCTTACGCACGCACTATGCTCAATACAGCGGCAGAAGCCCAAAAGTCTATCCAAAATCTTGCCGATACAGTGGCTGGCTCTTTGAAATTAGGCCTCAGTCATCATATAGGTCTACATTACATTCCGCAGGTTCTTAAGAATTACCTAAAGACTTATCCACATGTCAAATTAGACCTCAGCTTAATTGATTCCGACCAAGCTTATGGACTTCTCGAACAAGGCCTCTTGGATGTCGCCGTGGTTACCTTAAACCCTTCAGAACACCCCGGCATTACCGCCATACCCATATGGCAAGACACGTTAGGCTTTGCACTCCCAGAAGATCATACGCTATGTCAACGTAAAAGAGTTTCATTGTCACTACTAAAAAACTATCCTTGCATTCTACCCAAACTCGGCACTTTCACACGCGAGCTAATAGAAACCCTGTTTTCGAAACAGGGCCACACCTTAGAAGTTGTCTTAGCCACCAACTACCTAGAAACTAACCAGGCCATGGCGAGTATCGGTCTGGGCTGGACAGTTTTACCCCATGCTATGATTTGCAAACCCTTATGCTCACTGAACGTACCCGGGACCCCTCTCACTCGACAGTTGGGATACCTTTACACCACAGACAGAACTCTCAGTAACGCCGCCAAAACTTTATTAAAAGCCATAGCAAAACATGAAAAATTGTAAAAAATATGAAAACAGCCATGAACGATGTAATTTTCGTCACCCTAGGTGATGGAAATTGCATTTGTGTAATAAAATGTAAAACCCTGTAACTGCTTTTATGACAGTTGATGTTACACTTCTACTCCATATCATTCATCAAGCTGAACGACTCAAATGTAAGATTTGCTTAGCCAGATGAACAACAACCAAACTGTTTTCAGCTTGAAAAAATAGCATTTTGAAATTATCAAGGTATTTTATATTATGGACATAGACCGATTTACGGAAGGTCTGCTCAGCTTTTTACAAGCTTCGCCAACCCCTTATCACACAGCTCATACCATGAGTGTTGCTTTAGAACAGGCTGGCTTCACCCAACTAGATGAAAGCCAACCCTGGCCTCTACAAGAAGGCGGCTCTTATTTTGTTCAGCGCAACGATGCCGCTATTATTGCATTTCGTTACGGTGATCCTAGCCACAGCCATCCTGGCTATCATATGGTAGGCGCACACACCGACAGTCCTTGTTTAAAGCTCAAACCCAACAGTGAAATTGTACAACACGGCTACTTTCAACTGGGGGTGGAGGTCTACGGTGGTGCTCTGCTACACCCTTGGTTTGATCGGGATCTCTCCATTGCCGGGCGGGTTTACTATCTAGATGCACACCACCGCATTCAAAAACAGCTCATTGACTTCGAACACCCCATCGCTTTCATACCAAATCTAGCCATTCACCTAGACCGAGAATCCAATCAAAATAAAAGCGTCAACGCACAAAAACACCTACCACCGATTGTATTTTTACAAAACACGAAGCACCAAGTTTCGTGGAAAACCATGCTCAATAACAAACTCACACTCAGCACCCAAAACGATGTCAGTGACATTTTAGATTTTGATTTATGCTTATATGACACGCAGCAGCCACGCTTGGTTGGCCTGAAAAAAGAGTTCATTGCCAGTGCTCGGTTAGACAATCTCATCAGCTGTTATGTTGGCCTAATGAGCTTATTAAACAGCCCACAAAATCAAAGATGCTTATTAGTCTGCAATGATCACGAAGAAGTCGGTAGCACCAGCGCTTCTGGCGCACAGAGCCCTTTTTTAAAAGATGTACTAAAAAGAATTTTACCAAGCCATGAAATCTACAACCAATGTCTAGCACAGTCATTCTGCATTTCTGCTGATAATGCGCATGGCTTACATCCAAATTATGTCGATAAATATGATGCTCATCACGGTCCGATCATCAACCAAGGCCCAGTCATCAAAACCAATGCAAATCATCGCTACGCTACTACCAGTGAAACCAGCGCATTAATTCACTATTTGGCAAAACTGACACAAATTGATGTGCAACAATTTGTAGTCAGATCCGATATGAAATGTGGTAGCACGATAGGGCCTATAACAGCTTCAGAGCTGGGCATACGAACCGTTGATATCGGCGTACCTCAGTTCGCTATGCACTCTATTAGAGAAACTGCAGGCATAGAAGATATTTATGCGCTATTTAAATTACTGTGTGCTTATTATAATTTAGATGTTTTGCCTGTATGAGCAGGCAAAACCTAGATGTCTTCCCAACCATAATCCGGTATAGAGTCAGGGTCAAGCATTGCCTCCATACCCTTAACAGCAAATTCTCTCATTTGCTTATGATCGTAATATATACCATGCTCTCTCAAAGACTCAGACAACGCCCGAAATTGACAATTCCCATCACCCTGCACAGAACACTTCTCACCTTTTGTATTGATACGGTCATAATGAGAATCTTGCCAATACAACAACTTCAAGGTAAGACCACCCCGCTCGCTCCAACCTGGAGGATGAATAGCATGCATACGCTCATATTTCTTACCGCTCTTTTCTTTTCCACTCTCTCTTAATTCTTTATTGACCTCTACCGCAATAGGTGACTTACCCTCTGCTCTACGTCTACGATTCAGCTCATACATAGCACCAGATAAAGTAAAGTCATTTCCCCACTTACCAGGCTTTGCATAAGATGCAATAAAGGCAGATTTTTTAGCAGGCTTAAGAGGCGGTTCTACAACTCCAGCGTGATCAACAGATAAAGAGGTTTGTAAATTAAGCGCCTTACAACTATGACTGATTTCAGGTTTTTCTTGAGCAGTTTGAATGGGCTGTTTTATTACAGAAGTCTGTGCAAGATCTAGTGCCTCAAGCAAGCGACGATCCGCCATATCATAGTTTTCAACAAAGTCCCCTATACTCGGACCCTTTGGCAATTCGACAAGATCAGGTAAAACTTTTGCACCCAAATACTTATAGTCATCATAATATTCTTGTATTTGCCCTAGAAGATTTTGCACTACATCCAAACTATCACCAGACATATGCAATAACATAATACTATAAATCATTGTCAAAGCTTGCTTGTGTGCTTGGGCACGAGCATTCTGATCCTTGCTACTACTAGCATTACTGACAACATCAAGGACTTTTTTGACACCACTCTCTTTTATAGTTTCCAAGGTAACAATATTGGACAGATCAGGCCCATTTGCACTGCTGTTTACAGAATCTTTTAAACTATCACTGACACTCCCTCCTGCCCCTTTTGATAATCGGGCAACTTGTCCACCACCAGAATCAGACAGACCTTGGAGTTTACTAAGTAATACCAGGGATTTGTGCGAGCCACACTGCTCAAACCTACTACGAAGGGAACTATAAGAACAAGAATTGGACGACTGAAAGCACTGCATTGTATTACTAGACATGGTGCCACTATTAAAACACAAATATTCACTGTAAAGCAACACCAAATAATAAGTTAAAATTTTCTGGTAGCTACGGGTGGACTTGAACCACCGACCCCAGCATTATGAATGCTGTGCTCTAACCAGCTGAGCTACGTAGCCATTGTGTTGCAAACATGCTCAT
>JANQJO010000066.1 GCA_028281605.1 Pseudomonadales bacterium | reverse complement strand
GAATGGTCACGAAATAACTTTAACATTTGGAGCGGATGCATGTTTGAGCGAAGCGAGTTCAGCAGCGGAAAATGTTAAAGTTATTTCGTGACCATTCCTAAAGGGTAGTATAGATTCTAGTGTTCTGACTGTATTATAGGGTATGAAATGGAGTAATCTGATGTCAAAAAAAATAGCACTTAATTTGCAACAGATCAGTGGTGATTTACGTGATATCGTCGAGAAGCATTGGTCTAACTTAAGCGATACTTTGATGCGTGAAGGCTTGGAGTCAATATTTATGGCTTTTCCTGAACGTGTTTTTTCTGAGTTGCCTCAGGTGTTATTAGGCAGTGATTTTGTTGCCGATTATATTATTTGTAATCCTATGACGTTTTCAGAACTGGTTGCGGACTCCAGTTTTTGGAAAAGCTACGATGAATCTGATTATAGTAACAAATTACAACGTTTTTTGGGTACAAAAGAGATCAGTGAAATTGAATTTAATCAAAAAATTAGACAGTTTCGTAACAGAGAGTATGTGCGTATTATTTGGAGAGATTTATCTCGATTGTCTACTTTATCTGAGATTATGAGGGATTTATCGCTGTTAGCAGAGGCGGCTGTTGCGGTATGTGTACAGTACCATTATGAGCTTTTGGTTAGAAAATATGGGGTTCCAATGTCACAAGAGCAGGCTTCAGAGTCTGCCAGTGTTCAAGAATTGATTGTATTGGCTATGGGAAAATTGGGAGCGCGCGAACTGAATTTATCTTCAGACATTGATTTAATTTTTGCGTATCCAAAGGCGGGTACAACGCGGCATCGTGATAACAGCATTTCAAACCAAGTTTTTTTTACCAGGCTTGGTCAGCGAGTTATACAGTCTTTATCTAACATTACAGCACAAGGGTTTGTCTTTCGGGTTGATATGCGTTTGCGGCCTTATGGTAGTAGTGGTGACTTGGTGATGCACTACGATGCGATGGAATCTTATTATCAAGCACAGGGCCGTTCTTGGGAAAGGTATGCTTTGATCAAAGCCCGTGTGATTACTGGAAATTCAGTTTATGCCAATGAGATACTTAAACGTTTGACGCCTTTTGTTTATCGTGCGTACGTAGATTTTGGTGCAATAGAAGAGTTGCGCAATATGAAAAAGTTAATTCATCGAGAAGTGCTTAGAAAACAAGAAGTGGATAACATTAAATTAGGGACGGGGGGGATACGCGAGATCGAGTTTATTGTACAAGCTTTTCAATTGATACATGGAGGCAGAGCAGTTGACTTGCAAGTACATGCTTTGAGTGAGGCCATGCTTGTGATTGAGCACCTGGGCATGTTGCCTCAACTGGTCATTGATGAACTGACAGCAGCTTATGGCTTTTTGCGTGAGACTGAGCATCGTTTGCAAGCTTTGTCCGATCGACAAACGCATGTCTTGCCTAAAGATCGCATTGAACGTTTGAGATTGGCTTTTAGTATGGGATACGGTGATTGGTCATCCTATTTTAAGAGTTTGGAGAAGCATCGCGGCAGAGTTAGAAAGCACTTTGAAGACATGGTCAGGCCTGAACAAAAGCAACAAACGGGTATGCAGAGTGATCAGCAACAGCTGGAGTTGTATCAAGCTTGGTGGTTACAAGAATTATCTGATCAACAAGTAATGACTTTATTGGAAACTGTATTAAAAGAGGTGCGCTTGACAGTTATTGAGCACGTTAGAGCTTTTCGTTCAGGCAATATTTGGAAAAAAGCTCAGTTGTTGGGGCAGCATCGGTTAGATCGTTTGATGCCAGAATTTTTGTATCAGGCCATGCAACAGCCACAACCCGATGTTGTGATTATGCGAGTATTGCCTATTTTTGAGCAAATTCTGCGGCGTTCAGCGTACATTACTTTGCTGGTAGAGCACCCGGTTGCTTTACGGCGTTTAATGGGCTTGTGTGCAGCCAGTTTGTGGGTGGCAGAACAACTGAGACAGTTTCCTATTTTGTTTGATGAATTATTATATGAAGAACGTATGTTTGTAGAGCCCATTTCAGTAGATTTTAATGATATTCTCAGACAGCAATTATCCAGAGTCACTGAAGATGATCTGGAAAGCCAAATGGAAATTCTACGTTACTTTAAAAGTGCTCATGTTCTGCATATGGCAATTGCTGAGCTGCGTCAATTTTTATCTTTAACTGACATCAGTCGTTATTTGACAGACATTGCTGAAACGACCGTTAATACGGTTGCGGATTTAGCATGGACACAGTTAATACACAAGTACGGTGTGCCGCAAAATGCATTGGGTGAACCGTGTGAAAAATGTTTTATCATTGTGGCCTATGGTAAAATGGGGGCTCGAGAGATGGGGTATGGCTCGGATTTGGATTTAGTGTTTTTATACGATGCTGATCCTGCTTTGAGTACGAATGGTGATGTGAGTGTAGAAAATTCTGTTTTTTTTGCACGTATGGCGCAAAGAATCGTTCATATTTTATCAACGACTACTTACGGTGGGCGTTTGTATGAAGTTGATACCAGATTGCGACCCTCAGGTGAGTCGGGTTTTTTGGTTAATACAGTTAACTATTTTCATAAATATATGTTGAGCACGGCTTGGACATGGGAGCACCAAGCGTTTGTGCGTGCACGGGCTGTGGCGGGATCAAATGTGTTACGGCAGAAATTTGAACAAATAAGAGCTCAAATTTTAACTATGCCTAGATCAAAAGACAGTTTACGTTCCGATGTGATTGCCATGCGTGAGAAAATGATTCAGCATTTGGGTTCGTCAGCTAGATCTTCGACTTTTGATCTTAAGCAGGATAAAGGAGGCATTTTAGATATTGAATTTATTGTGCAATACGGTGTTTTATTGAAAGCTAGGGAGCATGAGTGTTTGCTGAAGTGTTGGGAGACTTTAAGTGCTTTGAAGGCATTTGCTGAAATTGGTTTGCTCTGTGTTGAAGACGTTGCTTTGTTAGAGGAGGCGTATCGAGCTTATCGTTCACGTGCACGTTTGTTGGTTTTGCAAAATCAAAAACCACGAGTTGATAAGTTGGATTTTAAAGATTTTCGTGAGAATGTAAGGTTTGTATGGAAGCGTTTCGTTCAGGGAATGGTCACGAAATAACTTTAACATTTAGAGCGGATGCATGTTTGAGCGAAGCGAGTTCAGCAGCGGAAAATGTTAAAGTTATTTCGTGACCATTCCCAGGAGGTAAGGATGTGAGTGCTGAGCGCGCTAAACAAGGTTTACATAAGTTCTTATTCTGTCCTTTTTTGGGCTGTGTTCAGTTTTTATTGTTATTTTACAGCCCATAATAGAGTCAATAGATGGTAGGATAGAGTACAACGAGATAACAGTCCGACCCATGAGATTGGAAGAATATGCTAAAAGTAGTCAGTGCAAGCACAGACAGAACAGAGGATAGACAACAAGCGTTACGAACCTTTTATCAATCCGCTCTTCAGAGGTGTGTTGAGCCAAGAGCAAAGGTGGTTGACGCTGCCACACTGTTTGCTTTTTATTTTAAAGCCCAGAAGTCTAAGCCAAGTGTTAGACAAAAGGCTCTGCTTGATGCAACCGATAAAACCCGAGTTTCTGCGGTTGTTGAGAAATCTGTTGAGTTACAGCCAGAAACACAAGAAACCACGCAAAGTTGGCAGCAAAGACTTAAGCAAAATTTATCTAAAACGCGCAAGCAGTGGGGCAGTCATGTGTCTGCTCTTATTATGGGTGGGCGCTCTATAGATGATGATTTGCTTGAGGAAATAGAGTCGCAGTTGTTGGCTGCTGATGTAGGGATTGAAGCGACAGGGCGCTTGATTCATCACCTAACTGAGCAACATAAACAACAAAAACTCAAGAGTAGTCAATCTGTTTATCGTGCGCTGACTGCAGAGATGGTCTCTATTTTATCCAGCAATGTTGAAAACCCCCTTTTGCGAGAAACTTTAAGTTCAAAACCGTTTGTGTTGTTGGTAGTGGGCGTAAATGGGGTTGGTAAAACGACAACCATTGGTAAAATTGCTCATCTACAAAAGTCATTGGGTCGCAAAGTATTGTTAGCTGCTGGTGATACGTTTAGAGCTGCGGCCATCGAGCAACTGGGTGCGTGGGGCCAGCGTTTAGAGATCCCCGTGATTGCACAAAAATCAGGGGCTGACAGTGCTTCTGTGATCTATGATGGTTTTAGTGCTGCTATGGCTCGGGGTCGTGATTTATTGATTGCGGATACAGCGGGTCGTTTGCATACTAAAAGCAACCTGATGCAGGAGCTTGCGAAAGTGAAACGTGTTTTACAAAAACTAGATCCTGCTGCTCCTCATGCGGTGTTGTTGGTGCTAGATGCCGGCAATGGTCAAAATGCTTTATTGCAGGCGCGTGAATTTCATAAAGCTGTAGGGGTCTCAGGCATTGCTTTAACCAAATTAGACGGTACGGCCAAAGGTGGCATTAGTTTGGCTATTCGGGAAACTTTGGATTTACCTTTGTGGTACATTGGTGTGGGGGAAAGCATTCAAGATTTAAGGCCTTTTAACCCTAAGGATTTTGTAGACGTTTTACTGCCTGAGCAAGAAGCATTGTCATGATAGAATTTAAAGATGTTTCAAAGCACTATGCCAATGGTCACTCGGCTTTGGTCAGCCTTAATTTGCAGGTTGAGGCGGGGGAGTTGCTGTTTATTCAGGGGCATTCGGGTGCGGGTAAAAGCACTTTACTCAAGCTGTTGGCTTTATTGGAAAGGCCCAGTCAAGGTGAAATTTTGGTGCAGGGTCATCCCATTCAAAAAATACCTCTCAGCCGGATTCCTTATTATCGCCGTCAAATTGGTGTAATTTTTCAAGATCATCAATTATTGACTGAAAAAACTGTGTTTGAAAATGTTGCTTTGCCACTTAAGATACATGGCATAGATGATCATGATATACAAAGACGGGTTCGAGCGGCTTTGAGTAAAGTGAGTTTAGAGGGTAAGGCGTGGATGTATCCAGCGAGTTTATCGGGTGGAGAGCAGCAGAGAGTTGGGATTGCCAGAGCCATGGTTAATCGTCCAGGCATTTTATTAGCGGATGAACCGACGGGAAATTTGGATCCAGAGTTATCAGCTGAAATTTTTCAGTTGTTTTCTTTATTCAGTGATTTGGGGACGACAGTGCTGGTTGCGACGCATGATTTGGCGTTGATTGATCGTTTTAATTATCGGTCAGTTCATTTGTCTCATGGTCACTTGGTCCAAGTAAAATCTGGTACGTACTCTGATACGTACTCTGATGCATTCATGAGTCATACCAGTCACACACCAGTACAAGCATAACGGACATAAAAAAGAAATGGGAAAAAGCAGTTTAATGGCTGAGCGCCAATTAGGCCGGGAATCAAATGTTGTGAGGCCAAGCTACGGGGGGTGGGGGCGTGTTAAGAGAGCGGTTGTTAATTTGGCACCTGAGAAGTTTAGGCTTATTTTAAAGCGTTATGTTTTAGCGCATCAGCGGCATTGTTCAGAGAGTGTTGATGCTTTAATGCACCAGCCTTTGGGTAATTTGCTTATTGTATTGATTTTGGGGATTACTTTGAGTCTACCGGCTGGTACTTATCTTGTTTTTTCCCAAGCCTTTCAGTTAGGCCGGCTGATTGAGCCTGCGCCGAAAATGACCGTGTTTTTTAAAACGAATGTATCCAGAGTGCAGGCTCAAGCGTTAACGCATGATTGGGTATCTTCCTTTGATCGTATTGAGTCCGTTGAATTTATAGATAATGGTCAGGGGTTAAAAGATTTTACTGAGGCAGTGAATTTAGACCCGGAGCTTCTAGAGCATTTGCAAATTAATCCTTTGCCTCACAAGGCTGTGATTAGATTGGTAAATTGGTCATCTGAGCAAGCTAAAGATATTCAAGAGCATTTATATCAGCAGTATGATTCAGTTGATTGGATTCAATTGGATTTAGTTTGGATGCAGCGATTTCAAGCGTTGTTGGAATTATTCAGTAAATTCTTTTGGGTTTTAACTTGGGCATTGGGTATGGTGGTGATATTAACGGTTTCTAATACCATTCGTTTGGCGATTGAGGATCGGCGTCAGGAGATTGTTGTGTCTAAATTGGTTGGAGCTACGAATGCATTTGTACGGCGGCCTTTTTTATATCATGGCTGTTTTTTGGGTTTGTTTGGTGGTATTTTTACTTTGTTGTTATTAAAGTTGGCTGAGTTGTACATCGCAAAACCGTTTGCATTTTTGTTAGAAGCCTATGCTTTCGATGTCAGTACTGACCAGTGGCGTTGGGCTTTGAGTCTGACTGTTTTGGTTGGAGCGTCTTTTTTGGGTTTGGTTGGGGCGTGGTTGGCTGCGAGAAGGCATTTAGTGGATATTGAGCCGTAATGAATTGAGTAAGGTGATGCAATGATCACATAATGTTGGTTCTACAGTTTCAACAGTAACGGTTTGAGTTCTGCTATTGAAAGCCCCTCTTTGATGCGTTCGTTTTTTACCATTTACTGGGTTATTACTGTCACTTGCTGATTGGTCAGGTTCGGATTAAAAAATAAAAAGCAAAACAAGGACAAAGCAAAACAAGGACAGCCTTAATTTCAGTTCCAATATTTTAAATGTTCATGTATATTTAAACTAGATTGTGTGATGATGAGTTATTTGATTGAAAAAGGTAAAACAGAAATATTTGGAATTATAGCCAACATTGGGCTGTATAATTAGCCTTAAATGATTAAAGGGAAGGGAAGGGAAGGGAAGGGAAGGGAAGGGAAGGGAAGGGAAGGGAAGAGGTTGATTTTTTTATTTATTCACTTTGGCTATTTTTCGCGAGCACCTTTAGCATAATTAATTGAAACTTAATTCGATTATGTCTTTCATGCTGCTGCTTACTAACTTTGAAGCTTTGTAGCTCCAGTGCGTATCATCAGCATACCATAAATCTTTTTCACCTAAGATCAGAGCTTGTTCTAGTGGAGCGCGTGTATTAACGATTTGGTATTGTTTATGTACCTGGCTGGCCTTCAGTAAGCGTTCGGTAATTTTTGGATCCTTTCCTTCTTCTTTCTCAATTTGAAACGGATGATATAAAACCAGTTTGGAAGGTATAGGCATTACCCATATGCTAATGTTGTAAGCTTCTAAAATATTTGCAAGTTCTCGAAAATGCTGATCCATATTACTTGTAGCTTCTAAGGCTTCATTGTCAGATAATAAAAAATCACTTAATTCAGGTCCCCAGTGCAAAATACGATTGTGTGGTAGTGTAAAAAGGCTGCGGTCCAAATTACGTTCGAATGAAACTGTGTTGACGAGAGGTAGGCCTGAGAATCGAGTTAATTGTTTCAACCAGTATCGAAAATTACCGGAATTGAGGAAGCCATAATGTGGAAATTTTTGGATGTAAACACCAGATTTAAGATAATCAGTATATTTTTGCAATGTGATAGGGGGGATGTTAAGTTGTTTAACAGCGTAGTTTTCTCGTAAACCCCCAATGCCGGCTTGTAAGATGATGACTTTAGGTGTAATGATATTGAAAAAGTTAGTTTTTAGTAGTGCTCTTAAGGTTTCATGGCTAGTAAAAGGAGTGTATCTGGTTATATTTGCAATGCTTAAACCATAATCGCTTGCTATGTAATCTTGATAATGACGATTTATACCGTAACCGCCCCCGTGTGAAAAGGAGTCTCCTAGAGTTAAAATATCTAAGTTTAATGTTTGATTTAGGTCTAGATATGGAGTGAGTTCCATCGCTTGCATATGTTGTGTGTTGAGTGTGTTTTGCTCTTTGGGCCGATAAGTTTCATAGCCTGCTATATAATCTAAGCGTGCGATGTCACCGGTAAAGTAGTCTTTATTTTCTAAAAAAGGCTTTGAAAAACCATAAAAGGTTGTTAAATGAAAAGCAACATAAACGGTTAAGATGCTAATAAAAGTGTAAACATATAAACGATAATTTTTAATCATAAATATCCATTAAAAATTGAAATATAAAAATTCACTAACAATGTTCATCATTGATAAAGAAGATAGGCTTAATACGCTCATATAAAGAAAGTGTTGCATATTGGGTTGGTGCTTTTTCATAAGTTCAATAGAGTTTTTTAATAATAAGACTGTTATGAAGGCTATGGATAAGTAGAAAACCCCTTTGATAGGGTTAAGAAAATAGTTCCATTGGTCGTAGGGAAGCTTAGTGTTTGAAAATTTTTCCAGTATGGGGGCTAGGCGAGGGTGTATAGTGAACCCAGAGAAGCCGAGCATGCCTGTTAAAACTTTCGTGGCGTCTGTGAAAGTTTCTGCGCGAAAAAACACCCAAGTGATGTTGATAAAATTAAATGTCAAAAACCAAGCTAACCATTTGGGTAATATGATGTTGAGTTTTTTCCAAGTGTGATTCACACACAAGGCTAAACCATGGAGTAAACCCCAAAAAACAAAAGTCCAACCTGCGCCGTGCCATAAGCCGCCTAATAAAAAAGTTGTGAGTAAATTTCGGTAAGTGAGGATCCAAGTTCCACGATTTCCACCTAAAGGAATATAGACATAGTCACGTAAAAAACGTGATAGGGTCATGTGCCATCTGCGCCAAAAGTCTTGTACAGATAATGCTTTGTAAGGTGAATTAAAATTTATGGGTAGACGGATATTGAAAAGCAAAGCAGCACCAATGGCCATGTCGGTATAGCCTGAGAAATCAAAATACAGTTGGAACGTGTAACTCAAGCTGGCAGACCAAGCCTCAATAAAGGATAAGCTGGTTGCTTCATCAAAAGCTGGGGTTACCCAGCCAGCGAAGGTGTCTGCAATAATGACTTTTTTAAATAATCCCATGCTGAAAATAAAAAGCCCCAAGCCGATGTTTTTAAATTGAGGTAGTTTTGTCCTCAGTGAGGCAAATTGCGGCATCATTTCTTTGTGGTGTACAATAGGCCCTGCAATCAACTGTGGGAAAAAAGTGACAAATAAGGCGTAGTTTAAAAAATTGTATTCTGTGGTTTCTCCTCTGTAGCTATCGACCAAATAAGCAATTTGTTGGAAGGTGAAGAAGCTGATGGCAAGCGGTAAGGCAAGATTGAGTAACGTGACTTCGGTGCTTAGGCCTGTGTTGATGTTTACGATAAAAAAATCTGCATACTTAAAATATCCGAGTAGACTTAGGTTCAAAATAATACCTAGGGTTAATATTTGGCGACAATGTGATTGTTTTTGATTTTTTATTATCTGGTTTCCGATACTAAAATTGATAAAAAGAGAGAATAAAATTAAAGGTAAATAGATTGGATTCCACCAGCTATAGAAAAATAATGAAGAAAGTATTAGCCAAATCTTGCCTGCATTGAGCCATCTCGCTTTATTGATTAAAAAATAAACAAAAAAAGTGATGGGTAAAAATAAGAAAATAAATTCGTAAGAATTAAACAGCATTTGTCCTGGCCGTATTTATTGGCTTGTTAGTCCGTTTGATTTTTGCAATTTTAGCACATTCGATGTTGATTTCACCCTACGGCTTTTATCAATTACTTAAGTTGGCCAACACTTTTCTCAAAGTGATTACTTTTTATGCTGAAGTTGATGTGCGGGCAATTGATAATGCTTAGGAGCATGCATGAATATAGATTTTTAAAAGTATTTACAGCTGTATTGCATTGATTGAAAAAACGATACAAATAACAAAGTAGAGTATAAATACTAGGGTGTGTTGACGTTTGAAAGTTAACGGTTGAAATAAAAAAGCAAACCCGTATCATTGGTTTTTCCAAAAACCTCAAGGAATACGAGTTTGCTA
>JANQJO010000059.1 GCA_028281605.1 Pseudomonadales bacterium | reverse complement strand
GCTCCTTTTTGAATATTTTGTCGTCAAACTCTATATTTTACAAAAGTGGGCCCTTCTTTTCATCCAAGATCAAGTAGTTTCGCGCCAACGACTATATATAGAGCCTCATTTGAATACCTATTTGAAGCATGATGATATTAACCTAAGGCAATCGTAAAAAATCGATGAAAATCTGGAGCCCCATGCCAAGAGGCAACGGTGCCTACGTTGCCCATCAAACAATAGCTCAAAATATAAATGGCTATTCTCTAACGGGGTACTCACCATGGCACACACTCTTTCCACCCTTACTGTATCAACTGGGCAGGCAAGTCCAGGCTGACTTAATACACACCACGCCTGATTACGGTATATTTTTTCAAAAACCTAAAACCCCTATGATCTTAACTTTTCACAATTATGTTTTGGACAATACGGCAATCGCAGCAGCCAACTTGCTACAAAAACTCCATTATCAAACTGATCTAAAATGGTTTATACAACGTGCCACTCAGATAGAAAATGTACAACTGGTTGCAGTAAGCCAATTTATAGCTGACTTGGTGAGCCGAGAATTAAAACTATCAGGAATCAAAGTTATCTACAATGGCATCGACACAAACCGATTTGTACCAGTTAACACAGGTAAACCAAGCTCTAAACTGAAAGTGCTATTTTGCGGAAATATGTCACAACGCAAAGGCTTCCATCTATTGCCTGCCATCGCTAAAGGTGTAGCCAATGTCGCAAACATTTATGTAGCAACAGGACTAAATTCATCGCGCCGTGTAAAATTACCCAATCTATTACACAATCTTGGGAAAATAGATAGCACTGATATTCACTCAGTATACCAAAACATGGATTTACTTTTATTTCCAAGCTTTCGTGAAGGCTTCGGTTTAGTTGTCGCCGAAGCCATGGCCTGTGCTAAACCAGTGGTTGCCTCACGCTGCTCCTCACTACCAGAATTAATTGATGAGCGCCAAGGAGGATACTTATGCGAACCTGGCAATGTAAATGAATTCATTCAAGCCATTCACACACTGGCAGAATCCCGACATCAGATGAGACTCTTTGGCGAATACAACCGCAACAAAGTACTAGAAAAATTCAGCTTATCTCAAATGATTGACTCCTATGAAAAACTATTTGCATCAGTTTTGACACAAAAAAATTGTGAGTAAGTCATTCAACAAAATGACTACACATTCAATCTATAAACTTTAATAAATGATCAACATTGACTGACATCTGCTGTAAACTCTCAATCAATCCTAACTATTTATTGATCACTCAATCCATTGCAAAAACAGCCGTGACAGTATAACTTTCTATTTAACTTCGTAACTGAGTATTGTAATTAACTACCTCAATTGCTACTCTGAGTAACAATTGGGCTGTTTGATTCCATTATTCAAATTCAGAGATGAAAATTTATGGCACTGCCATCACCAACACCAGCACCAGCACCAGCACCACCAACACAACAGTTTGTCGACTTTAAGACGGGCTCTGACGTCATCCGCAAAAACGGCAAAAATACAAGTCTACGCTTTCAAGAAGGTTTCGAGGAAGCCATCTTTGACATGCGTAAAATTCAAAAAGACCAGCTAGTTGACTTAGCAAATATGGGGGAATTATACCTTAGTTACTACAAACCAGGGAAAAATATAAACGATCCACGCAGACCTGCTGGATCACAGTGCCAACAACACTCACGACTTCGTAAAGGTTTTAATGAAATGAGGCATAATTTCAGAAGCCTATTACCTGGTAAATCGACCTCACCCGAACCCTTCGATGAAATTAAAACAGTCACAGTCCCCTCCCTTGGAACCAATGATTTTTTAATTCTCACCAAAGAAAAAAATAAGTTTGATCCTGTAACAGGTGACGAATATGAAAATTATGGCTTAAGAGTTGTCACTGAACAAGAGTTGGAAGGCACCTTCAGTTTAAATGTTGACGAAGTCGAAACTGAAAAAGACGTATCCCTATCTGAAAAAGGCAACAGCGAAGTCGAGCTTGTTTATATCACAAACAGTAATACCTGGTGCGCTCGCGTTTTCGATTACAAAGGTGAATACAGTGACCATACTTTTACTTTTTCTGATGGAAATAAGACAATTGAAAACATATTGAAGGATATTATTCATGGAACTGTGCCTTTAGGAGACCTAAAGAGACAAGATAGCTTTGTAAAAAATATGATTAAAGACTTCCCGAAGAACAAAGAAGGCAACCCATTTGAGCTTAACATCTTTGAAAAAGCAGAAAAAGAACTCTACGACAAGATTATTAAACTGAAAAACTCCAAAGCTCATCTATACTATTTGGCAAGAAAAAAAACCGTTTCCTTTTACCAAAACACACGATGCGATCAAACAGACACACCAGAGAAAAAAGAAACAAGCACAAAACAAAAAGCGAAAGAAAGTGCGCGTACAGCCCATAATGCTGGCAGGAACTGGTGGCATAAACTGAGACAAGATCAAACCTGGAAAGATCAACAAATCACACAACTTACAACAAAAATAGAAGAAAACAAAAAAGCAATAGAAGAAAAAAGAAGAAGAATAAACGATATACAAAATGACCCAACTGCGCAGAGAGATCAAGCAAAAATACAAGAGGCACAACAGTTATATCAGGAAATACAGAATTTAAACACAGAAAATCAGAGGCTGAATGAAGATATCACCACCTTCGGCGGACAACCTGTCGACCTTAATTAAATTAGTCACAATTTAATCTCATTCTGCAAATAATTCTTGCAAGAACATGGTCTCAGAGCGATCCGGCCCGGTTGATAAAATCACAATCGACACTCCCAGAAAGGACTCCAATCGCTGAATATAAGCCTTAGCATTTTGCGGTAGTTCTTCATATTCTGTCAACCCAACCGTACTTTGCGACCAACCTGCCAACGTTTCATACACAGGACTAATAGCTTGTTGCTGCGCATCATAACCGACACAAATTTTAACTTCTTCTAAACCATCTAACACATCTAATTTAGTCAAGCAAATACCCGTTACTGAGTTTAATAAAATCGCTCTGCGTAAAGCCACGGCATCCAACCAACCACAACGCCTAGGTCGACCCGTAGTCGCACCAAACTCATTTCCTTTGTGAGCCAAACGCTTGCCAACATCATCAAACAACTCTGTCACAAAAGGTCCAGCGCCCACTCGAGTCGTATAAGCTTTAGTAATCCCTAACACTGAATCCAAATACAAAGGCCCAAAACCAGAACCCGAAGCTGCTGCCCCCGCCGTGGTATTTGATGAAGTAACATACGGATAAGTCCCTTGATCAATATCCAGCAAGGTGCCCTGTGCTCCTTCAAATAAAATACGCTTACCCTGTTGACGCATACCATCCAACAACACAGGCACATCAGCCAACATCGGCGCTAAACGCGCCCCATAAGCCAAACAATCATCCAACACTTTTGCAGCCTCAACCACTGCACGCTCACTCTGATAATAGTGCTCCAGCAAAAAATTATGATATTCTAAGACTTGCTCTAACCGTTCTTTAAAAGAACCCTCATCCAATAAATCTCCCAAACGCAAACCTCTGCGAGCCACTTTATCTTCATAAGCCGGACCAATTCCCCTCCCGGTAGTCCCAATCGCAGACTTACCACGAGCCTTCTCACGTGCAGCATCTAAAGCTACATGCGACGGTAAAATTAACTGACACTGGGGGCTAATACGTAACTGCTCTAAAACAGGAATATGCCGAGCTCCTAAGCCCTCAATTTCCTGGATTAAAGCCGCAGGATCCAACACAACCCCATTACCAATCACACACACCACACCCGTTCTTAATATACCAGAAGGAATCAAATGCAAAACTGTCTTCTCACCTTCAATCACTAATGTATGGCCTGCATTATGCCCTCCTTGAAAGCGCACGACACAATCAACATGTTGTGTCAGTAAATCTACCAACTTACCTTTACCTTCATCTCCCCATTGAGTACCCAATACCACAATATTTTTCATCAATCTCATGCCTTACTCACAACAACAACATTATAATAATTCAATGCTCCAGTGCCCTGTCTTACTCTTTGTGATCTTACGGTCACAACCCATGTCAATGGGATCTTCATTCTCTTCATTCAAAGACACAATCACTCGTTCACCTAATTGACGCAATTGAGTGATCATTTCCAATAGTCCAAAGTCTCTTTCACTAGGTGCATAAATCGACTTTTGGCCCAATCGCCCTTGCGCATTTAATTGCACTAACTGTAATAAATCCAAACTAAACCCTACCGCTGAACGCGCACTTCCAAAAATCTCCCCGATTTTATCGTAACGCCCACCCTTAGCTATTTCTTGGCCTCGCCCTGGGGTATAAGCAGAAAACACCAAGCCTGTATGGTATTGCAAGCCTCTGGGCTCCCCTAAATCAAAATAAAGATACTTTTCCTGAAGCTGCTGTTGCAAATACTCAGCAATCGCTTGCAACGCTTTAAGCTCCGAGCTCACTTCAGGGACTAAGGGTAATAGCTCAGCCTCAGCCCGCTCAAGAATAGGACATGGCCCATGTAGTTCTAATAACAATAAACACAAAGTTCTATTTTTTGCTTCCCCCACTCGCTCATTGGCAAAAGCTTGCATCTCTGTCTGAGACTTACGAGCTAAAATAGCCAAAAAATCCAAACGATCCTGCCCTTCAAGGGCCAAACGCTGTATCAACTTCTCAATCATGCCAGCGTGGCCTATGTCCAACAAAACCGTATCCAAGCCTGATAACTGCAGTGTCTTTAACAACAAACCTAACACTTCAAACTCAGCAGCCAAGCTGGAATGACCAAACAACTCCACACCAGTCTGCACTAAAGTACGTTTCGCCAATAAGTGATCCGGGCGTGCACGCAATACACTCCCACAATAACACAATCGATTAACTCCCTGACACTCCACCTGACGAGCATCAATTCTTGCCACTTGCGGCGTCATATCTGCACGCAAACCCAACTGCCTACCACTGAGTTGGTCGGTTATTCGAAAGGTTTGCAACATCGCCTCATGACCAGCGCCCACCGCAAGGGATTCAATGTACTCAATTAATGGAGGAAAAACTAAGTTATAACCCCAAACAAAATACTGATCCAAAATAGATCTACGTAAATACTCCAAACAATCGGCTTGTTCAGGCAGCAATTCAGCTACTCCAGCAGGCAAAATCCAAGGATTCTTTTCTTTCAAAATTTTAACGCACCCAATACAAGAGAAATGTGCCTAATAACATACTACAAAGCCCCATCAACCTTAATGAATGATCCGCCATCTGCGTAATAGTAGCATACGTTTTTTTTAATAATATAGGAGAGATAAAAGGCAATATACCTTCAAATACAAGCAATAATGCCAGACCAACCCCCAAATCCTGCCAGTTCATAACTCAAAACCCTTAAAACCTATACAAACTCAAAGTACAGCTAACTCAAATTCGCCTTCTGCTAATATTTCTTCTTGACTGTTCACCAATCTCACGCGCCACTGACCTAACATAGAAGAGAGCAATTGCTTTGAAGAATAACAACGCCAGCGATTGCCCCAAACGGGTATCTTCACACGTGCTACCTCAGCCCCATTGTGTATCCAAACATGGTAAAGTATCTGATCTTTCATACCATCAACTTGCGTGTAAAAATACAACTTTTTGTAAGATTCATCCGGCTGAAAAGCAAGCACAGTGTTTAGATTATCTACAGGCTCTAAAGACTCTACTCCAGAAGCAAAGTGAGCACGAACCACACTGGATGAGTGTACCACAATCCGAGCACTATTATCTGCTGACCTTTGCAACCCTTGCTTAAGATCAGCATCAGCAAGTACGCGTGGTGCTGGTTCTTCAGGTAAAGACTCTAATTCCAGCTCTACTGGCTGTGGCAGTTGACTTAATTGTAACTTTGGTTGCAAAGTCAATGCAGCTGGCTCAGGGCTAACCCGTACATCTTGTTGATCATCAGTGCTAACATCCACTTGCTCTGCATCCGATAGGACTTCTAGAGCTTCAATTTTTGATGAAGCTTTAGGCTCATGGTCAGCAATAACGGAAAAAGACTCAGTCGATAGAACTTCTGAATACAGCAACTCCGACTCTGATTGTCTCTGAAAAACTTGAAATAGCAACCAAAACAGGCCTGCACACAGCATCACAATCAGACATAATGCCAATATAATTCTAGTATAATGATATTCATATTGAGGCTCTAACTCTTCTTTAATCGGTTGCGAGATAGCCTGCTGTTGCTCCCCATCTCCCAATGTAATACGAATTTTCAATCCATCTTTTGCCATAGCCTACCCATTTCCTAATTGTAAATCCAATCTGAAGCCAGTTGATATTTTAACCTGATTCAAACCTCCCGTCTGTAACTCATAATACTAAGACCAACAAATGTATCTCTATTTAACTTGCCTAAATTTGGCTTAAAAGTAGAGAAGGTTTACAAAATTTGCAAGTAAGTATACCTTCCCTCTCTGTTAACCACATTCAGCTTATTGCATTGAGCGCAACATCCAAGCCGTTTTCTCATGCAAACGCATGCGATCAGACACCAAAGAAGCGGAAGATTCATCATTTGCATTTTGCGCAACAACCAGTACTTCCCTAGCCGTTCTTACCAATTGTTCATGCCCTTTAATTAACAAAATAAGCATTTCTTGTGCAGTGGGCACACCTTCTACTTCTTCTATAGAACTCAACTCTGCAAAGGCTTTATACGTCCCCGGAGCCTGTATACCCAAGGTTCGAATACGCTCAGCAATCTCATCCACTGCCGTTGCCAACTCCATATAATGTTCTTCAAACATTATATGGAGTTCTCTAAACTGCGGACCGATTACATTCCAATGAAAATTATGAGTTTGCAAATAAAGTGTATATGAGTCGGCCAACAAACGACTCAAACCCTGTGCAATTAAAATTCTGTCTGCTTCACTGATACCAATATCTATAACAACACTCATGGTTTTAAACTCCTTACATTATTTGAACCTAAACCACTTAAGCTGATCTAAGATAAGCTAACATAGTATCCACATCACTACACGTAAAAGGATCTTCGGCACAATTATCACTCATACCTGGCTCAACAAATGCCTTTTCTATTTTGCTATCATTTACAAACATCGAATAACGCCAAGAACGATTCCCAAAGCCTAAATTTTCTTTTTTCACTAACATTCCCATAAGTTTACTAAATTCAGCGTTTCCATCTGGCAACATTTTTACCTGCTGAATTCCAAGCGCTTTCGCCCATTGAAACATTGTAAAAGCATCATTGACACTCAAACAAATAACATCATCAACACCTTGATCGATCAATTGCTGATACTTAGCCTCATATCCCGGCAAATGCGTACTACTACAAGTCGGCGTAAAAGCACCTGGCAACGCAAATAAGACAACTTTCTTGGCTTTGAATAAATCATCGGTCGTAACATCCTGCCAACGATAAGGGTTATCACCTCCAATGCTTTCATCTCTTACTCGTGTTTTAAAAATTACCTGCGGCACTTGCGTAATACCCATTATTTGCTTCTCCTATCAAATGGTTCATTTAAGTTGTTAAAACTTAAATGAAATAATACGAGATTTTTTTAAATCGGTCTAACGCATATTTTCTGAAGAAGTAATCGATATTTTCGATCACAAGTACGAAAGAGAGATTATATACCCATGACGAATGAATTTTAGGTGTTAATATAATCGACTTTTGGTCCTCAACTTCGTTGGGAAATTTTGTAATATTCGAATATTACAGCACTTTAGCTTCTGAATGGTCTTTACCAAGAATAGAAACACGAGCTTGCTTCAATCCCTTGAGCATATACACAATACAGGACCAAGTTAAAGCAAACTCGTAACAAATCCTAAAGTTCATTCATTTTAGGTATATAATTCCACCGTTTTACATGAGGAAAACAAAACTACGACTACGACGACAACCTTGCTTTCGCCTCTTTACGCCTAGCATGCAACACTGGCTCCGTATAACCATTCGGCTGCTCACGCCCCTTAAACACTAAATCACAGGCCGCTTGAAAAGCAATGCTTTCATCAAAGTTACTAGCCATATTTCGATAATGAGGATCGCCTGCATTTTGCCGATCCACAACCTCAGCCATACGTTTCAAAGTAGACATCACTTGCTCCTCAGAGACAACACCATGATGCAACCAGTTAGCCATATGTTGACTGGAGATACGTAAAGTTGCTCTATCTTCCATCAAGCCTACATCATTAATATCAGGAACTTTAGAACAACCAACTCCCTGATCAATCCAACGCACCACATACCCTAAAATACCTTGTGCATTATTATCCAACTCCTGTTGTATAGCCTCTTGCGCCAGTTTCTCACTCTCTCCTAATAAGGGAATCGTTAAAATATTATCTAATGAAGCCAATGGCCTTGAAGCCAGTTCAGCCTGCTTGTTTGCCACACTGACTTTGTGATAGTGCATCGCGTGTAAAACAGCTGCTGTCGGTGAAGGCACCCACGCACAACTGGCCCCTGCTTGTGGATGGCCTTGTTTTGTCTCCAACATCTGCGCCATTTCATCCGGCTTAGGCCACATGCCTTTACCAATTTGAGCTTTACCTTTTAAGCCAGCTTTAAGGCCTACGTCAACATTCCAATCTTCATAAGATAAAATCCACGGCTGAGCTTTCATCGCATCTTTACGAATAACAGGACCTAACTCCATGCTGGTATGAATCTCATCTCCAGTACGATCTAAAAATCCTGTGTTAATAAAAATAACACGTTCTTGAGCAGCATGAATACAAGCTTTTAAATTTACGGTGGTACGACGCTCTTCATCCATAATACCAATTTTTAAAGTATTTTTTTGCAAACCTAAAACTTGCTCAACTCGCTCAAACAACTCTACGCAAAAAGCTACTTCCTCTGGACCATGCATTTTAGGTTTAACGATATAAACACTACCACTCTTACTATTGACAAATTGACCCGTTCTTTTTAGATCGTGCATGGCAATTAAGCTTGTTACCATAGCATCAAGAAAACCTTCAGGAATTTCTTCACCAGCTTTCAAAACAGCATCAGTTGTCATTAAGTGACCCACATTACGCACCAACATTAAACTTCTACCAGGTAATACCAGTTCGGTCCCCTGAGGCGTTTTATACCGACGATCTTCCTTTAATACACGTGAGACTGTCTTATCTCCTTTTTGAAAAACCTCTTTCAAATCACCTTTCATCAACCCCAGCCAATTACGATACACTAGGGTTTTATCTTCAGCATCCACTGCTGCTACAGAGTCCTCACAATCCTCAATGGTTGTAATCGCAGCTTCCATTAAGATATCTTTAACCCCAGCCGCATGGTCTTTACCAACAGGATGAGATTTATCAATTTGAACCTCTAGGTGGAGATTGTTATTTTTAAGCAAAATCGCCTGTGGAGCATCTGGCTCGCCTCGATACCCAACAAATTGATCAGAGTGCAATAAAGTCACTTCATTACCATCAGCCAAAGTCACACAAAGACTTGAGGTATCTTGTTGTTGTTTTATAAAATAGCATTGTGCTTGACTATGACTTCCATTCACTAAGGGAGTCACTTGATCTAAAAAATTCGCTGCAAAAGCAACAACCTGAACACCGCGATTGGGGTTATAATTCGCTGTCTTTTCAGCTCCACCTTCCTCTGAAATCACATCCGTACCATACAGCGCATCGTATAAACTACCCCATCGAGCATTGGCTGCGTTTAGCGCATAACGGGCATTCATAACAGGCACAACCAACTGAGGGCCTGCAATAGTGGCTATTTCTGGATCAACGTTTTGTGTAGATATTTTAAAATCAACGGGCTCAGCTACTAAGTAGCCAATATCTTTCAAAAAAGCTTTATACTCCGTCAAATCAATCGGCTGACCTTTATATCTTTGCGCCCACTGGTCCATCTTGACTTGCAATGCGTCTCTATGCTTTAGCAAAGCTTTATTTCTAGGGCCCAAATCATCAATTATCTTTTCTAAACCCATCCAAAATTTTTGGACGTCAACCCCAATACCAGGGGCAACTTCTTGCTCTATTAAATCGTACAGCACTTCTGCCACGGCAAGAGAACCGACCTGTACTCGCTCTGTCATAGGACCTATCTCCTTATTTTTTTCATCATACGCATAATAAAAAACCCCCTTGAAGGCATCTTCAAGGGGGTCGAATTTAATGTCTGATAATGTCCTACTCTCACATGGGGAGACCCCACACTACCATCGGCGCTAAGCGGTTT
>JANQJO010000057.1 GCA_028281605.1 Pseudomonadales bacterium | reverse complement strand
CTAATAACAATTTCATGCGAAAAGGAAGAGAAGCCGGAGCTGGATGCTCGAGGAATAGGTATGAGTTGTTATGGTCTGCAGAATTTAGATGGATCAGATGGGTTAACAAAAGAGTTGGTGGGTGTGTTAACGAAACTAATAACAATTTCATGCAAACAGGAAAAGAAACCGGAGCTGAATGGTCAAAGCATAGGTATGAGTTGTTATGGTCTGCAGAATTTAGATGGATCAGATGAGTCAACAAAAGAGTTGGTGGGTGTGTTAACAGAACTAATAACAATCACATGCAAACAGGAAAAGATATCGGAGCTGAATGGTCAAAACATAGCTATGAGTTGTTATGGTCTGCAGAATTTAGATGGATCAGATGGGTCAACAAAAGAGTTGGTGGGTGTGTTAACAGAACTAATAACAATCCCATGCAAACAGGAAAAGATACCGGAGCTGAATGCTCAAGAGATAGCTACGAGTTGTTATGGTCTGCAGAATTTAGATGGATCAGATGAGTCAACAAAAAAGTTGGTGGATGTGTTAACAGGGCTAATAAAAAACTTGTACGAAAAGGGAAAGATACCAGTGCTGAATAGCCGAGATATAGTTATGGTTTGTTATGGAGTTTTACATATAAAAAACCTTTTGGATGATAGTGAGATATTTTCTGTGTTAGCAAGTATGATAGAAACAAGCGGGGAGGATAGCGTTATAGGTAAAGAAAGTCGAAAAGCTTTTCTATATGAATCTGTAGAAAATTACGTCATACGATGTTGTGCTGATCTTTTGGAGATAGACTACCTTTCTTTTATCAGAGTGTTTGAACTTTTTTTCAAAAATGTACCTTTTAGAAAACAGGAAATTTATAATCGTTATCTTTGTATGATAAGCGATAGGGAAGAAAAACAAAGAAAAGACTTTGTAGCGTTTGCTGCTTCAGAATTCGAAAGAAAAGTATTTATTCAACTAAATAAGGGTTTGAAAGGTCTATATTCTAAAGTTGAATTGTTATTTAATGTCTTTGTGCATGGTTATGAGATCGATATAGTAGCTAAGTATAATAATAAAGAAATTCTTATCGAATTGGATGGGTGTGGACATTCTTGTTCAGCAGATACCAGAAAAACAAACTTTTTACATAAATTGAATAAACAATTATATCGAATTAACCTTTTTTATCTAGATCATGATCAAGTTGTAAAAGAAATTTTTAGTATTATCCGAAATGAATTTTTTCCGCTTGCAAATCCAAATCAAGGTATTGATAATATGTCTTGATTGTTAATGTAAGGATACAGTGTTGCTGTTACATTTGATATTAAATCAGTCTCAAGAAAATAAAAAAATACTGCCATATTTTTGTTTCAGGCACCATGTATGAAATTTTTTGTTCTAATAATACTTAGGAACGTGCGCATTCCTAAGTGAGAATTTTATGGGTGAGGAGAAAATGTTAAGAACAGTTTCTTTCCATATGCATGAAGGCAGCAGCTCGATACTCTTTTAAAAATAAAGATCTGTGCAATACTTGATCATTCTGGGTGTCGCTATAGGATAAGGTTTGTTTTGATGGGCCTATGAGCTCAACTAAGCTCAATGATAAGGTAGGCCAATAAGTAATAAGCAATACTGATATCAACAATATACATAAGAATGGGAGTGTGGATAAATAAATTTGTACAATGGGTTTGTTGAAACGGTAACTAGCGATAAATAGATTTAAACCAATAGGCGGAGTAGAATAACCCAATTGCATATTGGCTAGAAAAATAATGCCGAAGTGTATCGGATGAATGCCGTATTGTGTGGCGATAGGTAATAGCATAGGTACAATTAAGACTAGGGCTGAAAAAATATCTAAAAAGGCACCTAGAATGAGAAGAAAAATATTTAAAAGGAATAAAAATGTTAAAGGGCTTTGTACCCATTGCTGAATAAAGCCAAAGAGCTTCATTGGAATATCAGCATCAATCACATAATTGGTTGAAGCTAAGGAGACAGCGAGTATGATTAAGACACCTCCCACCAACACCATAGATTCTCGCATGATTTCAGGCAAAGTTTTCAACGAAATTTCTTTTAGGATTAGGACTTCAACAATAATAACATATAAAGCTGTGATCGCAGCGGCTTCTGATATGGCAAAATAACCGCTGTAGATACCACCTAGTACCACGATGGGTAGGGGGATTTCCCACAGGGATTCTTTAATAGTTGTTTTGACCTTTGCTGATGAGAATTCGGTAAAGCTTGTGTGTATGTCACGATTAACCCACAAACTCCAGCTGCCTAATAAAATTAGCATTAATAGACCTGGTAAGATACCTGCAAGAAATAGAGCTTCAATTGTAACGTTTTGTCCTTGGTTCGTTTGTTGTGCAATGATACCGTATAAGATTAAAGGTAAAGAAGGGGCAAATAATAGACCTAAGCTGCCAGAGGTAGTAATCAAGCCTAGGTTAAAGCGTTCAGGATAACCGGCTTGTTTTAAAGCTGGGAGTAGTAGGGCTCCTAAAGCGATAATGGTGACACCAGAGGCACCCGTAAAGGCTGTAAACAGGGCGCAAGCAACCAGGCATACTAGAGCCAATCCTGCGGGCATCCAACCAAATAATGCTTCTGTTAAACGAACTAAGCGTCCAGGTGCATCACTTTCACTTAATAAATAGCCGGAAAAAGTAAACAGAGGAATAGCCAATAAAATCGGCATTTCAGAGATGCGGTAGATTTCAATCGCTATCACTGATAAATCAATATCGGCTTGGAAGAAGCCCCATAAGGCTCCGGCTGCAATGATAGCAAACAAAGGGGCACCGAGCAAAGCAAAGAAGATCAATAATAAGCTGATCAAAAGTGACATTACGTTAGGGGACTCGTTATAAATAATTGTCGTGTGTCTTTGAGGCTGAAAAGACCGTAGCGCAGCGTGAGTAGACCAAAGGCAACAGGAATGATGATTTCAAAAATCCAGATTGAAAATCCCCACAGTCCAGGAGCGGCAAAGGTGATTTCATCGTGGATGAAGCGCCCCGCATGCCAGGTTATGACACCGCAAACGATAGCTGTGCTCAGGTGGGAGATGGTTTGTGCCCACAGTTGTACTTTAGGTGGCAGGTATTTAGATAGCAGGTCGATTTTGATGTGTTGGTTGGTACGGCTGGCGGCGACTGCGCCCATAAGTCCTAACCATAATACCAGAATGCGTAATAATGGATCTGCCCAGGAAAAGCCAAAGTCTGCTACGTTTCTGAGAAAAATTTGAGTGCTGGCTAGAGTGATCATAGTCAGTAATAAAATGGCTAGTAATCCGTCTTCAACCCGTTTGAGTAGGCTGTCTAGGCGTACGAGCCAACTGGATAGGGACATGATCAGGAAGAAGCTGCAGTAGTGGTGGTTTGCTGTTGACTGCGGTATTCGAGTATCAGTGCTTGCACTTTTTGTGCGAATTCAAGCTCAAATTTGCCTTTTTTGCCAAGGTTTTCGATGACTTGATTGGAAACTTTTTGCCAAGTGGTTTGTGCTTTAGCTTGGGGTTGGGTAAAGAGAATGCCGTTTTTCTCTAAGGCTAATCGAGCAGAATGATTTGCCTCTTGGTTGGAATGATCAAGTCGTTCAAACGTTTTGTTGAGAGTGTCACGCACTAGCTTTTGGTCAGATTCATTGAGTTTTTTAAAGGACTTACGGTTGATGATAAACACTCCAAAAGTATAGGCGATCGGCAGGTCGGCAACGTGTTTGATTTTGGTATGCCATTGAAAAGCAATGGCGCCCGAAGGAGGGGCTGCTACGGTGCTGATCAAACCGGTTTGTAAGCCTGTTAAGACATCAGTTAAAGGTAATATAACAGGGGTTACCCCGAGGGCTTTGAGGGTTTCATAAGAAGCAATATCGCCTTCAGGTATCCACATTTTGTTGTTTTTAAGGTCATCAATATCATTCAGCTTGGCTGATGACATAAATAAAGCAAAGCCGCCTCCAGCAATACCAAAGTTTACGAAGCCAGCGCTTTCTAATCCTTGGTTGAAAATTGGGTCCATGCGTTTACGAACATAGTCCACCTCGTTTTGATTTTTAAACAATAAGGGTAGGCCATAGATGAGACTGTTAGGATAGATGTCAGCCAAGCCGCCACTGTTGATGGCTGCGCCATGTAATTGGCCAATGCGAATTTTACGGAGCACGCTTTTATCGCTTCCCATGACTCCTCCGGGATAGAATTTGAATTTGACTCGATTTTCAGTACGAGTTTGGATGGTTTTTGCTGCGTTGCGCATTTCTTGCATCCAAGCGGTGCCATCAGGGACAGCGGTTGCAATTTTGAAGGTGCTGGCTGATATCGTTTTTAGGGGTAAAAGAATAAGGAAAAAGGTGAAAAAGCAGTAGTAATGCTTGGGGGGTTTCATCGATAAAATTGTCATGAATAGCTTTCCTGTTTGAGAACAATGGTTAGAAGTAGTCATCAGCAGAATCCAATAAGTGTTGAGCGCTTTCTTTGGCTAAAATATTTAATAGGGTTTGATTGGGTGCCTTGGTTTCTGCAGTTAAGACTTCATTTAGTAAGTTATCATGTAGGGTTCTGTCAAAGACAAGGCGTGCATAGTTTTGTGCAAATTGTACTTTAGCCATTAAATTTTGACCGTTAGAAAGTTCGATAGCACGCTCAAAGTGTTGGCGGCTGACTTCTGGTTGGCCACCCAATGCAGGGGGGCGTAAACTGGTTAAAACGCCTAGCGCGACGTGTGCACTGCCTTGCTGGTAATGCTCGTTCACAGTCACGATATGTTTGAGTAGTGCTTCTGTTTTCGGTAGATCAGCGATGGCATCCCATTGGTCTCGGTGGGCTTGAATCCAGACTAACCAAGCCTCTGCTAAAGTATAAAGGGAGCTTATTTCTGTGGGTTTGTTCAATGGTTTTAGATCTTTGGTAAATAGGTCAAAGGGGTGTGTGGTCAAATCACAATGCCGTTTGTGTTGGGCACATAAGGCTTGTTTGGCATAGTTAAATGCACGGGTTGAGAGGCGTTTTGCACGGGTTGTGTCGTTTGTAATAAAGATGGTTGTATAAGCAGAATAGAGTTTGGCGCCAGTTTGCATGAGTTGTGGCTTGTTGGTATTGTCATTATTTAAGGCATCGATCAATAATAAGTAAGCTGGTGCACTTTCTTGTACAGTTTTGGGGTCATCGTGATTTAGGATAGCATGATAGAGGTTATCGATTGTGTTGGTATATAAGCTTGAGCAAGCGCTCAATAACAACAAAGGTATACAAAGAACCCGTAAGGTTGTGGGTAGTAATTTGGGTTTGATCACGCTATGGCTCCCTTGAAAGCGTTGGATGGTTATTGGCTGTTCTTTATCTAGATTTGGGTCTTTAATGTCTTTGTTGGAACATAGAGTAATATATTGCTTCTTGTTAAATATATTTCGAAAGTATATATCTATTTTGGGGTGTGTTCTACTATGATTTGGGGTTTGGTCTCAGTGAAAGCTCGGTGATCTATTGATTAATAGTCTATCTGCGGAAAACTTGGTGTGGTTCATATTGTTGGGGTTCCATTCAAAGAGTCCCACGAAGGCTAACTATAGCATTTAAACAATTCTCTTGTAATCTAAATTGCCTTGTTGATAGTCTATTAAGGTGGCTCTGTCGCAAACAGAGTCTTATATATCGTGAGAGCATGCTGATGGCCTCTTTGAAAAAGATCCTGAGCCTCCCTTATCTGAAAGGTAACCTTTCCCCAATGACTCTGGATTAGGGTTTTGTATTGTGCAAAAGAATAGACAGAACTGATACGTTCTGTCCAAGCTTATATTGAAAATCTCAGTAGCTGAAACTCGGCTCATCGGCACCTCCGATGTTTAGAAGGTCAAGTTTGTGGTTCAAGGTGCATAACGCCTGAAGTCACTGGCGCTCAAACCCAGAGCATAGCGGCGGGTTTGAGTGTTCGAGTGCACTGACTGGTTATGCAGTATCATAAAGACATCTACAGTTCGGCCAACTGCTTCCACTCAAAGTCCCGAAAAACCTTCACGATACTGTTGGCGAATCTGGTTAAACTCCCGCCGCTAAATCTGGCTGAATACTTCTGAAGCGAGAAATTCGGGTTTTGGCTCGGGGAATATCCGTCACCCAAGACACAAATCGGTCGAAGTTCATAGCCGCTGCGCTTGCAACCTGCTGTAGATGCGTCTTCGCAAGGCTTTTGTATCGGCCTTGTCTTAAATTACAATTTCTGACCCCCTCTGAAATGGTGCCTTCAACTCCAGCTCTATTATTGTAAAGTTTTTTCCCTTCTTCAATTCAGATGTTCGTTGATTGCCTTTCGCGCCTCATATTCCTGCTGAGCTGGGAATTTTAGAGATCGCCGAGGTACCTTTGCTCTGGTACAGAGGTGTCGGCTTTCACATGAACCGCAGTCTGTTTGCGAAAATTTAACGCTTATCATTTTTTGCCCACCTTTTTGTGATTCTTCTTTCCAACTGGATGAGCGTTTCCCGTGTGGACATATTGCTTGTTCATTTTCCCAATCAACCGTGAACATATAAGCATCGTAACCACCCTCTAACTTTTGCCAACTGGCATACTCTCGGGCTGGTCCAACTAAGCCTATACTATAATTTTGCTTGCTGCTTACCAGTAGAGTGGGATCAATATATGCTGAGTCAACAAGATGTTCTTTAGGCAAAAGTTCTTTTTCTTTTAATGCCTTTTGTACAATCGGTGTTGCATTTACATCGTGAACGTCAGCAGGTGTGGTATGAACATGAGTAATAGCACGAAAATCTTCAACCCTGGAAACGCATTTTCAACGGGATCAGAAATAATTTTTAGGAATGATTCGTGTATAAATTATACGAATGGTACAATAACCCCAAATCGATCAGTTAATATCAATAGAGAAGTGAATAGATCATGATTACTGCAAGTAGTGGGTTACAAGAGTTTCAAATATCTATAAAGAGAATAGCTGACCTCGACCTAGGTAGAGCTAGAAATGAAGAGTTTAAGTTGCAAAGAATAGAGGTGCTAACAGATAAACTTTATGAATATGGTAGAATTATACAACGTTCAGAAGGGTCAGCAGAAGCTCGTCTAGCTATTGGATCACTAAAGATTTTTTTTAAACAAAACGGAAATCATTTAGCAGAAGAATGTTGTAATCTTGTTGAAATTACACTAGAAGATAACGTGAAGTCATACAAAAATAACGTAGATCAATTAAAACATGAGGATATTACTTACCAAAATACAGCAACTTTACTGTCTGCTATTAATGCGCTATTAGCTATAGCTTTTTCCAGCAATGATAACCAGAATATTAAAATAGTAATGTGTGTAGGTGGTATGATTTCATTTATGCCAGTATCTGTAGTGCTTCACAATATATCGTACAAACTTGAAAAGATGAAAGAGATAGAGAAAAATACTGGAATTAAGGAACAGTATCCGTTTTCTTTAATGATTCAGGATAAAAGACATAAATATGCCTTGAGAAAATTGAGACAGCATCTCTCTAACTTCCCTTCTAATTTTCGTCTATTTTCATTCATTGGATTAGTAGCTTCTTTGATCTTTCATATGGTTACACTTCGTGTAGCAAGTGACAACCTGCGCCCTATTTTAAGAGATCGACCTTTAGTAACTATGTTACCCGGTTCTTTTCTTATAATGTGGACAATCTTTTTAGGTTTAATCTTGTTTAACAGAAAGGAAGAAAATGTGTAAGTCATTTTTTATGATCCCGTACATGAGACTATAAATGAGAATATCATAGATTACTGACATAAGAAACCAGGAATAAATATGCTAGAAAATACTATTGATGTGCGTACTTCTAGTACTTACAAGGAAATTAGCGCGCAGCGCAATGATGTGAGATGTTGGGTGAAAATTGAGAAACCCTCTGATAATAATATTAAGGGGTTGGTTCTGATCTGTCATGGCTTAAATGTTAATCCAGATACAATGAGATTCCCTTCTTTAATCCCAAAAGACAAAGGCTTACTTGTCATCACCCCTGCCTATACAGGGCATCGTAGTTTCTTAGAAAGAAAAAACAATATTAGAGAAAAAGAATTAACCCAAACTGAAGGTTTGCTTGATGAGCACAGAGCTTGTTACGAATACGCTAGAAAGATTGCATCTGATGAAGCCAAAAAAAGAAGTCTGCCTGATCTTCCAATATATCTTTTGGGATATTCCATGGGAGCGACGATTAGTTTAGCTGATTATTGCCAACATAGTTCTGACCGAAAATATTCTGGAGTATTACTGCTTGCTCCAGCTATTAAGGTGAAGATGTTTGTCAGTTTGTTTTTAGCAATCACAAAGTATATTTCTATGCTACCCATAATAGGTAAACGGCTAGCAATACCTAGCGCTAATTTACGCGACTACCGTGTTTCAGCATCAACAAACTTAGTGCAGTATAAAGCATTAGCCAAATTAATTGAAAAATTAAAACCGACAGAGTTAAAAAGATTGGAAAATGTTGTTGAAGTCGGAATACAAGGGGACGAATTGATTAGCCAACGTCGAATAAAATCATTTTTAAAAAACTGCTCTCATTGGGATATGGTCCAGGAAGTTAAAGTAGCTGGGAAAGGTGCTTATCATCTTGTTGCTGATGAAACAACAGCAGGGAAATCATTATGGAATAAGATTGGAGAACATATGCAAAAAATTTTGGTCTCAGAAATCAATGTCTCATTAAACGAACGGATACCGTTGGTGAACTTTAAGCCGGTTGAGTTATGAGCACACTCTAAGTATCGCGACTCTAACTCAGTAATAGGTTATAAATTAGGCGCAGTATGCGCGTGGTAATGTTTTGATTATACTGCTGGCCCGAAACCATGGAGGGCCAAATGTCACTTAAGATATCACCTACTCAATCTATACCGGAAATCACACAAGCAACTGCTCGGGCTGCATTCCCAAAGGGAAACCCTTGTATGACCTTGCGAGACCACCTTGGCACCGTCTTTTCAGACGAACAATTTGCTGACTTGTTTCCCAAAGATGGTCAGCCTGCTCTTGCTCCATGGAAATTGGCGTTAGTGACAGTACTCCAATTCGGAGAAAACCTATCTGATAGGCAAGCAGCGGAATCAGTTAGGGCGCGTATTGATTGGAAATACTTGCTGGGCTTGGCCTACAATATCCCATTCAACTGGTTCATAGTTTCGCCTAATAATTGAATGACTAAATACGGTCGTATCTAGGATATATTTTTCACTGTAGGATATATTTTTCACTGAAAGGAACTCGTGATCCATCACGAAGCCTGAAGTAAGAATCATAATCAAGCACTCCAGACAAGTCATCTGAGACATCGATTTTAATACCTTCAATATCTTCCAAATTGATCGAGTATTCCTCTGAGAATACTTTTAAAATATGTTGTATCAAATCTTTTCCTTTAATATTACAATGAGCTAAAAATATCAATATTAACACCAGTTGTTTAATCCAGTTTTGAGTTACGGGTAAATAAAAAAAGATATTTTTCTGATTTGTTTCAGAGCTTTTGTTAATAGTGGTTTGTGCTCAATCTCTTTGTTGACGAATGAACTTGCGACTGGTATGGTTTGGTTTTCATTAGCAATGAGTGAGACAGTTTTACGTTTGGAAGTGACTTCCAAAAAGCCACACGTTTTTTCGTTGGGGTGACATAGATTTAGCTGGGCAAGCAGAGGTTATTGGAGACCTTGTTTTGGTAAGTTAAAATGTGAAGTATTTTACACCAGTTATGCAGCTTGAAAACACGACAAGTCGAATGCTATTCGGCCAATATTGGTTAGGATTAAGTGGTACTCGATTTGGAATCATCTAAATATTTTTAAACCATGCTGGTTAAGAGTTTCCGTTCAGGCGCTATTTAATCATTAAACCACAACAAAAAATGAAAGAACGAATATTAAACTAAATGAGAAATCATTGTTCAATAGTTAAGGAACGAGTACGAAATAAATTCCTGTTTATATGTAGGAATTTATTTCGTACTCGTTCCTAAAATACTTTGGCTCGGGAACACAACTTGGTATGGAAGCAAAATTAGATAAAGATTTATTTGAAAATTCTTTTATTGACCCTGAGAATACGCAGCACCGTGAGCACATTGTTTCTATCTACTATCGAAAATTAGATTTGGTTCATTTTCTGGGCACAGGAACAATAATTGGTGTTTCGCATATAATCACCTGTACGCATGTAGTTATAGCAGGGTTACTACAATCTAAGGAAGGCAATGAACAACTAAGAAAAGACAAAAAAAATCATTATTTGCTTGCCCAATCTTATGAACCAGAGTCAGAACAATACATTTTTATCAGAGACTTTAGAGGTAATACGGTAACTGGAATTTCAGTTTTAGCTGCAGATAGTCAATATTATGATCTAGCGATTCTCAAGTTATCAAAACCTCTTGAATCACAACCTCTGCCATTTATATATCTCAATCGGAGTAACGTTAAGCGGGATGATTTGGTTGGTTTTTTAGTTGGATTTCCCAGTAGCGGTGAAGGATTGGCCAGTAGCTATGAGGTACCGCTCGGTTTTGTGTCAGGGCCTGTCAACGATGAACAAAACTTTGAAAAATTAACGCCAAAGCAGAGTATTGAAAAAGGGTGTAGTGGCTCTGCATTAGTGATTCATACTCAATCCGGTTTAAGAGGAGTAGGTATTGTTAGTCAAGGTGGGATTGATCGGCCGCAATCAGTATTTGATTGTTTACCTATTCTTACTAAAGCATTTAAAGATAAATTCATACTCATTGATGAAAATTTTAAATTTGATAAGACTAGTACAAACAGTAAAATTAAAGAGCTTTCTGAAACAGAGAGTAAGATCTACATTGTGCCGTATGGCTCAACGAGCGATCCCGAAAATAATGAAATAATACTCAAGTGGTATTTGGCAGTTGCTGTCTTTATTGTGTTGATAATTTCTTTGTTTTTTATTAAAGATTATGTTAATGATGATGAAAATCAAACTGTCACTCAAGAGATCACTATCCATGTAAATGATAAGCGTGAGGTAGATAATAATTATGTGGAAAATAAAAAAGAACCAAATATTATTGAAACACAATCTGTTTATGAAGGGATTGAAAGCCCAAAACCTTTTGATATTAACAAGACGAATAACTATACAAAAAAATCAGGTGAGATTACAGTAGAAATACTATATCCAAATGAGCAAGGAAATGACATCTATCTCAGCATCAACGGAAGCCATGTTGCCGAGAATAATAGCCCCAAAACTGCGAAACTTTTAAGCGGCATAGAAAATAATTTGGTTTTCATTAAAGCTACGAATTGTATGTTTGCTAATATAAAAGTAGTTAATCCTGCAAGAGATGTGCCTATAAAAGCACCAGATAGTTATCCATCTCGAGTTAAAGACTTTCAAAAATATTTTTCTGACGAGCACCCTTATTACCAATGGGTTGTAGAATACTGCAAGAGCGATAGAAATTAAATGGAGATTAATATGGTAAGATCTATGATATATTTGTTGTTATTATTTCTAACTGGGTGTGTTACTAATAATATGAATAATGGAAACCCTAAAATATGTATTCAAGAGGACATTGTTTTTTCAACAATACATATTTTGAATGATAAATTACATGGAAACAATATAAAAATATCGCCTGATCAATCTGAAGTTAGCCATAAAAAGTTAATGATTCTACTTAAAGAGCAATTACAATTTCAATTAGTAGATTCCCCTTTATTTAAAAACGAATTCGAAAGAATTGAAGATATTGAGTTGCACGCAAGCGATAGAAGTGAATTAGGTGATGTGAGACGTGACTTTAGAAAAAGAATTACTCAAAGACAATCACTTGGAAAACAGACGATGTATGCTTTTATTGAAAAAGAAATATATAAAAATAAAAAAGGTATAGTCAAGGAAAAATATAAAGGTGAGTTGTCTTTAGAAATAAAAGATAAAAATGGATTTATACCATTGGCATCGACCTATGACATAGAAAGCAAAAAGTTGGATAAATTATATGAACTGCTTGTTGATGACTTTGGAAAGAGTTTAAACGATAAAGGAATCAGATTTGGAGAAAAATTATTTTTGTGCCCAAAACATGAGCCGGAAGATGAGCCAACGAATTGGTTTAAAACCTCATGTTTTCATCCAAACAAACTACGAGGATCTTGTTGGCCGACTTACCTAGCCTCTTTAGCAGGTTTGGCAGGCTTGATATGTGTATTAGGAGGATGTGACAGCAATCCGAATCCAAATTCCAACCCTTTCCCAGAAAATGCTAATGTTACAGGTGAGATTGGCCAAATCGAGTTTGTTTTCTAATCTTTATTAAAGAAGAGTAAGCTGATGATGTTTAGATTAATTATCCTTGTCTTAGGTCATTGTTTTTTATTAATAAGTTGTAGTGATGATTCTGGCGGTAAACTCAATATTGATGCAGGAGAAGAAAAAGATATTCAAATCAAAGCGAAATTTTTTGTGAGTCGGGCAAGTGAAGATTTCGTAACAGCATTATCAGACAAAAATTGCCATGATTTTTTAATTGAGAAATTGATAATTACTCTTAAGAATAATGAAAATGATATTGTTAGCGAGAAAGAATTTTTATGTTCACAAGGGTCAGGTGTTATAGGTAGTATCCCAACGGGAGACAATTATTCTATTATTGCAAGAGGATTTGATCGACACGGAATAGAAATTTATTCTGCGCAAAAAAATAATATTAATATAGAAGCTAAAACTGAAAATATTGGGTCTTTATATATCTACTTAGAGGGTAATGTTCCATCTGTTGTATCTGCAATACATTTGAGCAATCAATTTAAAGAACCCGTAAATCAGAGTAGTGTGCTGCGGGTTGGTGATACGTTAAATGCCACTTTTGAGTTTGAACATGCATTAAATTTACCTGTGATGGTAGCTAATATACGTTGGTTTCGAGGGGGGAGGCTGATAACTCAAGGCCAGGATGCACACACTTACACTCTTTCGGAGCGAGATAGAGGTCAGCCCATAACGATTGGAGTAACTCCAGCTACTGAAGATGGCAAGATTGGATCCCCTCAAGGGATAACTATCATGACTACACCTCAACTACAGTCCGTTATTTATTCAGATACTAACTTTGACCGAGTAATAGATTTTGGAGATCGGCTTAGTATGTATTTTGATCAACCAATAGTTCTTGGCAGTGGGACTTTCGATATATTTTCCTTCTTGGTGAGTGGTGACAGTTTTGGAGTCGGTGCTCAGTTGTCAGAGAGTGATTTGCCTAATCAGCTGACAGTTTCTCTAGGTATGTCACCTAGTTTTTCGACACGTGGAATTTTTGAGGATTTTTCATTAGATGAAAATAGCCCTTCCGGCATTAGCGTAAAAGAAGGGTTGCCGATAGGGGTAATAAATACTGATTTTTCTTCTGTCGTAAATGCTAGTGGTAACATTGATATTGTCTCTGGTTTTGCTGAATTCCAGCAAGACATAGAGGTTAGTTCCTCTGTTGCATTAAATATATCTGATTTTAATCAAGATGGATTAGCTGATTTAGCAGTTGGAAGTAGTCAGCAATTTGATAGAATCTATCTAGGCACGATGTCTGGTTTTAATACTGAAAATCCTTATATTTTTTCTCAAATAAAAGATACCAGTGCGATTGTCAGTGGTGATATGGATAATGACGGTGATCATGATGTTGTTGTAGTTTATAAAGATTCTCCAAACTGTGTCTATACGAATTTGACAACTCAAAAGGGAGAAATAATCTTTTCAGATTGTCACTCTCTGAGTGTTACATCATTTTCTAGTCATTCAGTAGCAGTTGGTGATGTAAATCAAGATGGTCAACTGGACATTGCAGTAGCAAATGCAGGTGGGCAAGCCAATCATCTGTATATTAACCGAGGTGATGGCACATTTGATAGCCCTCAGCTCTTTGGTAGAGGTGATAGTCGTGATATTGTATTGGCTGATATTGACGGTGATTCAGATTTAGATATTGTTGTCGCTAATGCTTTAGAAGCTAATGAAGTTTACATCAATGATGGGCAATCCAGTAGTCGGTTTGTTTCAAGCCGAAAAATAGGCACCGATTCTTTTGATACGCGAGCAGTCGCCGTTGCCGATTTAAACCAGGATGGTAAAAACGATATTGTGACTGCTAACTTTGACGTTGGATATCGTCTTAGCATAGTGCTTAGCGATGATGCTTTATCTGAAGAGGGTGAGTATGAGTTTGTCATTCAGAGGAGGACAGACGGAAAATTATTTGTACGTATATTTGATGAAGCTAATGATTACAAAAATTATAGTGCTGATAGTATTTTTACACCTGATGTGATGGATTTGATAAATGCACAAATAGATGGAAACAATAATCTTGATGAATTAGCTTTCATCAGAAAGCTTGCATCAGAACTAAGCCATCCATTAAAAACCTACCACAAAATATTCTTTAATCAGGGCTCTGGAGTGTTTACTCAAGCTCAGTCGCAATCTTTGCTGGGTGAAAATACGCAGGCACTAGAAATTTCTGACATAGATGCAGATGGTGATTTGGATATATTGACAGCTAACAAAGATAAACCGAATCAGTATTATTTGAATAACCGTAATGGTTCCTTTTCAATGGGATTGCCAATTAGTTCTAATCATCTGAACAGCAAAGATATTGCTGTTTACGATCTCGATCGAGATGGTGATAAAGATGTAGTTGTTGCCAACCAGCTTCAACCTATTAAATATTATCAGGGTTCTCAGATTAGTTCAGAGCTTATGCTTAACCTGACTGAAAGAGATTTAAATCTTATTTCAGGTTCAACTTATGATATTGCTCTTGCTGATATGAACCGTGATGGTTTTTTGGATGTTGTTGAGGCGAACAGTGGTGATCCTGCAGGGGAGCCAATAGGGAGCAACCAGCCCTCAAAAATATTATTTTATGATCCAATTACAATGAATTTGGTTGATTCAGGATGGAATATTCCTATTCAGTCAACGCGTGGTGTGGTAGTAGGTGATCTAAATAACGACAATTATCCTGATTTAGTTTTTTCTAACTCTGACGTTAGTGGATTGGGGGGCGCTATTAATCGGATCTATTTTAATGAACAAGGAAAAGGGCTTAGATCCTTTGCACTTGGAGAGGATAAACGAGCTAGCTATGCAGCAGTGTTGGCTGATATGGACGTAGATGGGTTTATGGATATTATAATATCAAATTCCGGTAGTGCGAACCAAGTCTATATCAATAATAAAACGGATGGTTTTCTTGATCCTGTAGATTTTGGAAGTAATGATAACTCATATCATATAGCGGTGGGAGATATTGATAGAGATGGTTATCCGGATGTTGTGGAAATCAATGATAGTAAGCCAGATCGAGTTTATTTTAATGATCAAAATGGTGGTTTGACACGCTATATATTGATTTCTGACGATACATATTCAAGCTCTGCAGTGGCATTGGCTGATTTTAATCGAGATGGATGGCTTGATATTGTGATTGCCAATGGATTCGGAACAGATAATGACAATGTTCATATTTTTATCAATGACAAGGGGGAGCGATTTGATTATCCGGATCGAAATGGGCAAGTGTTTTTAGCAAAAGCCGCTGTTGGTCTTAGTGTTGGCGATATTGATCATGATGGTGACGTAGACATCTTAGTTGCTAGTCACAAAGCTAAAGATACAGAAACTTATATTAAAAACTCAATTCTATTGAATGATGGTTTTGGAGTCTTTTCAGATTCTTATCAGCCAATTTGGGAAGCATATGGTAGCCATAACATAGAGGTTGGAGATATCGATTTAAATGGCAAGCTGGATGTTATTACGGCGAATGATGGTAAGTCTGCAACAAAGCTCTATTTCAATAAATAGGATTCTGTTTTATTCGTGCGTGAGTCTAGGAGTTAGAATGATACAAGTCAATAATATGAGTAAGTATAGCGTAAATTGTAATTATAATTGTTTGAAAAATTTATTTTATAGAATAATCGTATCGTTCGTTTATATATGTTGTATTTCCTGTGGCTCAAGTATGTCGGATGAAAAACTGGGAGAAACATCACAGTTGGTGGCGAAATTAAAAATATTGAATTCTTCATTACCAAAAAATATCGAGACACTTTCTGATAAAAACTGTGAATATTTTTTTATTAATACGATTCTTATAACGCTTTCAAAAGAAGAAGATATTATTGCAAGGGAATCATTTGATTGTACAGATGGTGGTGGATCGTTGTCGGCACGAGTTGGTAGTGATTATACTCTTAAAGCTGAAGGTCTTGATCAGCAGGGTAATATCATTTATTCGGGACAAAGAGATAATATTAACATTATGGCTGGGATAGTAAATAATATAGGGTCCTTATATCTTAGTTTAGAAGGTGATATTACACCTACCTTAGTAGATATTGAACTTCGCAATCAACTAGAGCAAAAAATAGGCCTAGATACAATTATAAAAGTAGGTGATACGGTAGAGGTAGCATTTGATTTAGATCCTGAAGATGCTACTGCTTCTATTCAATGGTTGCGAGAGGGGGTTGTGATTTCATCAGAAAAACGATATGAGCTTACTAAAGAAGACAAAACTGCTCTTATAGAGGTTGTTGTTACACCTAAAACTGCTGAAGGTAATATGGGTGGGGTGCTACTCAAGCGATAAAAATGAAGACAAGCCCACAGGTAGAGTCCATCGTTTATAACGATGCTAACTTGAATAAGTTAGTTGATAAGAACGATCAATTAATTTTGAATTTTGATCAAGAGTTACAGGGTAATGCTAGCGAAATATTGGGATTTTCACTACCCGTTACAGAAGATACCTTTGGGCTTAATCCTGTTCTACAGAGAATTGATGGTACCAGTCAACTGAATATTATTTTAGGGAGTAATCCGAATATTAGATCCAGAGGCACTTATTCTAGTTTGTCGAATGTTACTGGATCAGCATCTGGTTTATATATTGATCCTGAGATCTCCCAACTAAAATTAACTACTGAATTTTCTAATGTGATAAATTTTTCAGAAGTATCTTTAGATATCATACCAGGATTTACCCTTTCCCCTACTATTTTTGATCAAAATCAAACGGGTCAAGCTAGCACTTTGTGTGATTTAGATAACAATGGATATCTTGATTTAATTGTTGCTCACAAGAAACAGCCAAATAAGATTTATTGGAACTCTACTCAAGGCTTTACAATGAGCAGCGAGTTGGGAGGTATTAATAATACTCAGAATGTTGTGGCAGGGGATCTTAATAATGATGGTTGGATGGATATTATTTTTGTAAATATAGATGAACCGGGACAGATTCATTTTAATCAAGGCGTTGATGAATCGAATATTAAATTTATTGCTCAGATTATACCTGGGCAGAAATCTTTCAACAGTAGAGATGTGGCGATAGGAGACTTCAATAATGATGGTTGGCAAGACTTTATCGTTATCAATAATTCACAGAAAAGTGAAATTTATATAAATCAAAAAAATAACAATTTTTCTATTCATGCTATAAATGATACGCATCAAAGCCTTGCTGTTGAGCTAGGAGATCTCAATAATGATGGTAGTTTAGATGTTGCCATTGCTAACCATGATCAACCAAACATAATTTATTTGAATGATGGAACAGGTGTATTTTCAAATGATATTGGTATTTCAATATCGGATGAAAGTAATTCAAGTAGAGATTTAGCAATTAAAGATGTAGATTTAGATGGCTATTTAGATATATTAATTGCTAATTATGCACAGAAAAATAGACTTTTTATAAACAATGGTGATGGATACTTTACATTGTCGAATGTAAGTTTCAATAAAAAATACAATACTAGATCAGTAAAAATGCATGACTTTGATCAAGATGGCGATATAGATGTCTTTTTCGCTAATGATCAACAAGAGAATTTAGTCTACGTTAACAATGGATACAATGATTATACCCAATCTTTTCCCATTAGCTCAAGTTCAAATCAGACTTATGATATTGAAGTGGGGGATCTTAATAGGGATGGAGCAATAGATATTGCTGTGATTAATCATCAGCAGCCTGATGCAGTATATTTTGGGTCAATAGTTGCAAATCCTGTTACCCTTAATTTTGCTGAATCTGAGCAAATCTTAGGTGCAGGAGACAGTACAGAGGCTGTACTAGCAGATATTGATAATGATGCAGATTTGGATATTTTGATCGCTAATTTTAGCGGTGAATTTGAAGTGGTAAATACTATTTTTTTAAACGATGGTACAGGTCAGTTCAGTCCATCTCCCCATCTGTTAGTTAGAGATAAGACGAATTCTATGGCTTTAGGTGATATTGATAACGACGGAGATTTGGATTTAGTCATGGCAAATGGTGGTCCCGATGGAAATTTTAATCCCAATAGAGTGTTTATTAACAACATAAACAATACTGATTCTGGTAAAGGTGTATTTAGTGACTCTGGTCAAAGTTTGGGAACATACAATAGTTTTGATGTAGAATTGGGTGATTTTGATAATGATGGTGATCTTGATATTGTCATCGCGAATAATTATTCTGAAATTGCTGATTATAGAGATCGTATTTACTTTAATGATGGGAATGGGTATTTTGATAAACAAGTTGCTAGAACGTTTGGAACTTTATCCAGCTCATGGTCGGTAGATATAGGCGATATAAATGCCGATGGAGTTCTGGATTTGTTGACATCTAGTCAAAACTTTCGAGGAAATCGAGTCTATCCTAGAGTAAATGATCAGTTTCAATTGATTGGTAAAGGCTATGGCGATGGACAAAACCGATCGTCTGCATTTGCTGATTTTAATCAGGATGGCTATCTAGATTTTGTTGTTGCGGTTTACAATCCAGATGGTGGTGAGCCGCCCAGAGTCTATCTGAATAATCGTGATGTAACTACTATGGGATATAATTTGGATTTGATGTCCTCTAATACCAATTTACCTGATTTTGGGGAACGCTCTGTAGTGATTCAAGAGCAAGTAACTGGGCGATATTTAGTGAGAATTTTTGATCACGAGAATGAGTATACCGATTATTCAGATTTGTCTGAAGAGATTGGAAGTATTATACAGGAAAAATTAAGCAATACTAGCTCTTTGAGCGATCAAGAAATCATCCAAAAGATAATATCAAATTTGGGCCATATTACTTTTATTGAGAAACCTTTTTGGGATACTAGTACAGTTGTAAAAAAAGGTCTTGCCAGCCATTCATTAGCGGTTGGAGATATAGACCTCGATGGAGATCTAGATGTAGTGTTGGGGAACCATGCTCAGAGAATTGAATTTTATTTGAATGATGGAGAAGGTGGTTTTTCTGATGCTGGAATATATTTTGGTGATAGAGAGACGCTTGATAGTCCATTTGTAGCTCTGGGCGATTTAGACAATGATGGTGATCTTGATTTAGTAGTTGCGAATCGACGTAATAAAACTAATAAAATATATCTTAATCTTATACAATAAGGAACGAGCACGAAATAAGTTCCTAAGGCCTTGCAAGTAAATAAACTGCTGAATTGTGTAGTTGAGATGCTCGCTATAGTATCATGGAGAAGATGAATTAAATATTAGATTCGTAATCGTCTATTTGGTCTAAAATAAAGCTTTGTTGTTTGTCAATATTTAATTCAAGAAAAATTGATTTTGTTGCGTACACTGCTAATATGTCACTGAGTAAATCTAATAGAGTCTGCGGAGAAAGAACATGTGAGTACTCTTGTAATTGGATAAAAAAATCGTATGGTTCGACGCAAGTTAAAATATTTTTAGAAAACCCCTGTTTGTTTAGCCAAATTTTGAAAGCGTGATATTTTTTTTCTAATTGTGGCTCTTTTAATTTCTGAATATGCGATTTGTTAGGTGTTTTACGTTTGTGATAATAATGAGCTAATTGGTTATGCCTATGCAAGTGCTCTCGATATATCCAATCGATTAAATGAGTGATTGATTTTCCTATCCAGCTTTCATTTTCTTGGTGTGGGCCAGCTAAGGATTGTTTGATAGATTGAGACATGATATCTTCAGCTTTATTTCTGACTTCAGGATATAAAACTAAATGAGATGTATCTATTTTTCCAGATTTTTTAGGCCTATAACCGAATTTGATCGTACGATCCTCAGTCCATTTTAGTAGATTTTGAATGTGTTTGTGTTGCCACATTTGTGCAATTAATAATTGACTGTCTTTGCATAGCCCGTATAAGAAAATGCTGTTTTGGTTTCTTGTTTTGGGAAATTCCTGGTCACAGGTATTCAACCTTGCAACTAGTGTTTTACCTTTCTTTTTGAATGTACAACTTCCTACAAAACCCATCGAATAAGGGTATTGGGCAACGTGAAGCTCATCTCCCGATTGAATATAACTTTTTTTTGGATCAACCATAAATTCTAAATAGAACTGCTCTTTAGCAATAAAGGCTCTTTGTAAAGGCAATTCACCCTGCATGATCCAATCATTTTTTCTGGGAACTATATGCATGGCTGTTTTCTCAGCAATAATTTCTGTATCTGCACCGATCGGTTCTGATAACCAGTGATTAGCAATATCGCTTTCTTTAATCATAATGGTTTTCCTTAATTTTGATCTTTGGTTGCAGAATAGAGTACATACAACAAAGACGATAAAAATATTAATGATTCTATCCAAAGGACATTAAAATAGCAAATAAAATCAATTGCTTAAGATCTTGTATTGTTTGGAATATGCATAAAAATAAAAAAATTTGGTGATTTTTATAAGCCCACCATAAATCAATCTTACAAACAGCTTGGGAGAAGAAAATGAGTGAATTTGAAGAAATTTTATCAGCATTTGCCGTTGATATTTTACATGCTCAAGAAAATGTAGACCAGGCGAGTGTTGATCTAGCTGAACAAAATAGTGAAGATCCACTCCGCCATAATCTGTCTAAACCACGCTTTCGTATTACCGAAGTTAATATGGATTTTCCAATGGTTATAGAGGGATGTCAATCTGGAAACCCGAGTATTCCAGCTAATAAGGATAGTATTATTTTATCACTAAATGATATTTTTCTGTCTATCACACGGAGTCATTCTATTGAGATGCCTGACATAATTATCGCAACATTTCAAAGGCGTCTTTCACGAGAGCTTTCACAACTGGAAAAAAGAAATATTTCTTTAAAACAACCTGCACGAATTGAATCAGTTGTGAGGGCAGTTGCTGTTGCATTACAAGAAGGATTTGATTCGGCACCTGAACATGGATTAACTATGTCTCAGATTAGACAAATCCAAGACGAGCTATTTAATGAAGCAAAGGTACAGGCTATAAAACAATATGGTATTAAACCAAAAGTTTATGTTTCAACAAAAACATCAGAAGTTGTTGAAAGAGGTAATAGCAACAACATTACTCGTGTTAGTTTTAAAGTAAAGCAAGAGGGTGTGGAATGGGCATTATCGGAAGGACCAGAAGGAACACAGCATAGAACATTAACAGTTGAATAAATATAGATGATTAATTTCATATAGGGAGTAAAAAAATGATTTTCCCAATACCTCATTTGCCTGACACTTGCTATAAAACTGGCTCTCGACGCTTTGGTGCAAACAGAGGAAAAAATCGAAAACATGCAGGTTGTGATTTACTAACAGCAGTTTCAACGCCAGTTTTAGCTGTAGCGGATGGAATAATTATTAGAGGGCCTTACCTATTTTATCGGGGTACGTTTGCTTTGGAAATACAGCATCGAGATTTTATTGCACGTTACTGTGAGATTAAGTTGACAACTCCAAAAAATGTATGTGTCGGTAACTATGTGAAAGCGGGCCAAACTATTGGTTATGTGAGTAAGTTATTTTCTCTTTCTATGTTGCATTTTGAGCTTTATTCTGGAGAGGCAGATGGAAAATTAACTCAACGCAGTGAGAACCCATTTAAAAGACGTACCGATTTAGTAGATCCAACCCCATTTTTGGATCACTGGGCATATCAGCTTAAAAACAGGTGTGGTTTTGATATTGAATAGAGGAATGTGTTATGTGGATATTTTCAAAAGAATTGATTTATAACGAACTTCAAAAAATAGGTAATTTAATAAGTCTTTTTCAAAAAAGGGACTCTAATTTTACTAGAGAAAGCGTTCTTTTTTTAGAAAATCTTGAGCATGATTTGCAAAAGATACGAAGCCCACTTGCTAGTTTTGCGTCGACCCAGCGTGGTAGATTAATAGCATGCATAGAAGGAAGAAGAGATTCATCTATAGGGGAAACCACAAAATCTAAGATAAAATTACAGAGTATAACTGCATCTATTGTACTCGAAAATGTCGAGTGTGAGTTACGCCAGGCTTTTATGGATTTTCAAAACAAAATAGATGGTGTTAGAGAAAAAGTAACTCAAGTAGTAACAGTAGGTACTGCAATGGAAATAATACCTGAAGATGTTGGTACTTATTCTGAAGAAATAAAACGTCAATTGTGGCAATCGCTCGGCCAATTAAATGAAACAAAAGGAATTCATGCATTTTTAATGGTTAATACATCTGCGATCGATCTGTTTTCAATTTTCGAAGATGTTTTGGATAATTTGATTTTATCAAAAGAATCATTTCCAATCCCAAGTAGTGGGAATGAGCATGGCGATGATGTACGTCATGAACCAAATCTGGGTGTAGGTTAATTCCTATTATTTCAGAATACATCTACTTAAATTTAATTTTTTATCATAGGAGATAGTAAAATGTCTAGTATTCCAAGAGAGTTGAACAGCATTGATTTTAGCCAGGTTTTAGGGGCACCATTAATAGCTGGTGTTGAAGCCTCAGCTGAAGCAGCAAGAAGCACCGTATCTTTTATATCTGAAGTTGGTTTTCATTCTAATGAAAATGGTGATAAATCACCCGTGATGGTTGATTTTGAAATGGATAAGCCCGTTGAAGTAAAAGATGGGGAAGGAAATACTGTAATTCAACAGAAAAAAGTTAAGATTAGGGTGCCTTATTTAACTTTAATCAATATTCCTAACTTGCATATGGATAATCTTGAAGTTGATTTTAATGCTAAGATTAATTCAATCCAAGAACGTAAGACGTCGAGTTCGCATAATTTAGGAGGCAGTTTATCAGCAAGTGCAGGCTGGGGATTTGGATCGGCTAAAGTTAAAGTAAGCTATAGTTATAAACGTTCTAATGAATCGAAAGGGAGTACTAATAAGACGTATAGTCTTTCTGTAAAAGCGCGTATGACTCAAGCTGAGCAGCCAGTTGGACAAGAAAGAATATTATCAATGCTTGAAAATATTATTGAAGAAGCTCCAGTTGAGTAAGAGTTATACGGATTAGTCACGATTTATCTGATACCCTGAGCGGAGTGTGTTACATTGCATTTCGCTCAAAACCAACAGTATCCGACGGGTTTTCGGCACGGTTCAAACCAAGGATATCAGCTTTTACAATAAAAAAGGATTTTTTATAATCTGCTGTAATCTAGAGCTATCCACCTAAAACAAATAAGGATAGGTCGCGCGGCTGAGCCGCGACCTATCCTATTGTTGAACAAGCCCGTTCTACATTGCACAGTGTACTTTTTATATAGGAG
>JANQJO010000056.1 GCA_028281605.1 Pseudomonadales bacterium | reverse complement strand
AATTACTGATGAGTCATCAAAACCTAAATTAGAAAAAAGTTTTTTGCGATTTTTTGATGCCTGGGCAAAAAATGAAAAAAAAGATGTCAGTGATTTTTGTTTGGAAAAAGTAGAATTGATTTTGCAACTTATACAATGGTCTATTGGAACAAAGCATGAGAGTCATATAGAGCAATTTTGGGAGCGTGGATATCAATGTTTGGCATATATGCTGTCTCATCAGAGACATGAAACGCTTGAGTGTTGTTGGAAACATATAGATGGTTTGCATCTCTATATTGAAAACAATTTGAAAAAACCTCAGGCAGTTTTACCAAAAGGGCTGGCCTCTTTCTTTAAAACGCTTGAACCGAAACAGATTGATAAGAGTTTGCTGGCTTATAATGAGAATGTGCAAAATATGTTGAGTTATGCCAATACTGCTATCTCATTGATAGAAAAAAGGGCTCAATACCAATCTTGTGAAAAGGTTTTAATTGATCAAAATTTCAGTGTGCTTAGCCTTGATGACAAAAAACTTTTTTTGAAGAATCTTGTTAGTGAGCATGAGAATCTTTATTTTTTGCAAAAAGAATATGAAAATATAAATGTTTTGATAGCGATGTTGGCAGATAAAGGTTTTAAAAAAAATAAGATTGTATGGGAGAGGCAAGATAGATTGACTGATTTGTTTCAGCAAGCTCAAAATTTTGTCAGGCACCACAATTCTGATTGGGTAGAAGATGAGACATTATTATATTCTGAACTGTCTCGTTTAATGGAGTTCTTTGAAATAGAGGGACGATGTCGATCTTTTCTGATGAAAAATGATATAAGTCTTCAGAAAAAAACTGAAAAACTAAGAGAAGAAATAGAAAATCTGAGAAAATTACAAAAAATTGGCCCTATTTCATGTCATGGAAAAAGTTTGTTGTCTGAGATGCACTTTTCTCTTCTTGAGCTGTCTTCACAAGAGTCATATGATTATCTGACAGAGATTTATAAAGAGTTGGATGTGGCTACTTACAAAAAAGAGGGTTTGTTGATTTTGGCTAATGCCGCGATAAGAGACCAATCATTAGCAGAAATTAATGATGTTCTTGAAAGATGTCGAAAAATATTTGCCGATGGTTTTTTTGATGGTAAGTTTCTTGAGGATAGCACTAATTTTTTTTACTCACAATATATTGCTTTACAGCATGAAAAAGCAATTGTAACTGTAAAAAAAATGCCTAGAGAAATAGAAGAAGCCTCGAAGCAGTCAATTGATCAGTCTGTAGAACTTATCTGTGTGTTAGCCCGTTATCGAAACCTTTCATTATTGGAAAGGCTGTTTGATAATTGTAAAGAAAACCTTTTTAGGTATCAGGATTTATTGCTCGCTTTTTTGTGTTTGAATCAATCACAAGGTGAAAATCTCGATATTGTGATGCAAATTTTGATAAAAAATATTCGCAACAAGAGTGTGGATTTTGAGTTGTTGAATAGTGAGTATGTCTTTTCCATTTTTGACTTTCTAGATCGGTTGACGATGCTTGAAGAAGTGCCTTTTGAAAAAATAGAAATACTTGCGTCAAACCTTATCAATGCATTAGCAAAAAAATATTCCGATCGTAATGTGCCTTTAAAACCAACGATTGTCTCAAGACTCTCTGAGCAATGTAGCAAGTATTCATTATCAGAAAAATGCCGTAAAAAAATGTTAGGGCTTTTTGTGCGTTCAGTAGACGTGCTGAAATTGATGAAAGAAAAAATCACTCCCGAAGCTCTTAATCGACTAAAAGAAGAGAGGTGTTATAGAGAGGCCTGTTGTTATTTGCCAGATTTTCCTTATATTATTCAATATCTTTTTGCAAGAGCAGCTCATGGTATTAATAATGATTTTGATGATTTTGTAGCACTTATGACTTTCCATAAAGGGCTTGCTGGAGAATATCCTTATTTTGAACTATTTGATAACAAGGTTTTTGAAAAAAATATGAAACGAATTAATTACCTTCACTCATTGCCTCAATATCAGCTAGATATTAAAAAAGGGAAAAGAGATATTTTGTATGAAATGAAAATTTATCTTTATGAACTTAATTCTGATTATCGGAGAAAAAACTTTGAGGCAATCAAACATTTCTGTTTTTCTTCTGTCCCAAATACTGCTTCTAGTTTGGTGCGTTCTGTGTCTTACGGCTTGTTTTTTGGGAAGAAGAATTATCTAAAAATTATGAGTATCATAGTTGGTATGTTTTTTGTTGCTTTTTTTATTTTAAAGATAATTCGTTCCCGAACAAGAGCGATGGATACAGTATTAGCAGAGATAGAGGGAGCACGTGCTATAATCCCTCAAGGTTCTGTACAATATTATCGAAATCTTACAAGTGATATGCAAAGTACTTTTAATGAATATTGTAAACTATTATTGCAAATTCCAAAATCATCTGAAAGTTGTAAACTTGGGTATACTGGAGAAGCTTTTCATGTTATAAAAAGATTTTTTGAAAAGGCTCTGAAAAAATTTTGTGCTGGAAACTTTAATGGCAATCAACGTACGTATTCCGATTATCTGTTTTATCTCATAGAGAGTGAATTTACATCTCTAGATGATAATGTCCGTCTTCTGACTCAAGATGAACACAGAGAGGGTAAAAGATTACGCGCTCTAATGTTTGATCAGATTGATATAATGGCTGGTATAGTAAATCAACTCATTAAAATAATTAAACTTGAATGTTGGACAAAGTCTGATGGCCTATTGAAATAGCAGCCCGAAGAGCTTTAGAATTTGTTTGATGCTTAAAAGATATGGATGAACTGAAGCAGATTGTTGTAAAAGTTGCATTACCTGTCCCAATGGATCAGGTTTATGATTATTTTCCACCTGTTTGTTTGCAAGATGGAAGTCTTAAGTTACAATCTGGCGTTCGTGTTATGGTTCCTTTTGGCTCTCGCAAAGTGATTGGTTTGATTGTTGATGTTAAACAATATGTTAGCTCTTCAATTTTTGATCCTCAAACTGTAGGCTATGTCATCAAACCCATTATTAAGATCTTAGATGCAGAGCCGTTGTGGTCTGAGTCTTTATGGAAAGCTTTGTCGTGGTCAGCACAATATTACTGTTACCCCTTAGGAGAAGTGTTACACTTTGCTTTGCCTAAAGACTTACGAGAGGGTGGAGAGAGTCAACTGATTGAAGCTTTGTACTATTCCGATCTTAAATTTTCTGATGAGTTGTCTCATTTATTGAAAAAGGCCCCTAAGCAGCTAGAGGCTCTTGAGCAGGTTATACGTCATCCTATGGGTATCTCTTGGCATGCGTTACAAGGGTTAGGCTTTAAAAAAACAGTCTTAATGGCTTTAGAGAAAAAAGGGTTGATTCGATTAAAAATCTTCAAACGTTGGCAGGAGCCAATTGGTGAGCCTGCTTTCTCTGCTGTTACACCGTCTTTGTTACAAGAGCCTTCATTGTCTTTGAATCAAGAGCAAAATGATGCTTTGGAGGCCATTAAAACGTGTGGTGGATATCAATGTTTTTTGTTGGAAGGTGTCACTGGATCGGGTAAAACGGAAGTTTATTTGCAAGCCATAGAACATTGCTTAACTCAAGGTCGGCAAGCTTTGGTGCTTGTGCCAGAAATTGGTTTGACTCATCAAACGATTGAACGGCTCAAGCGCCGATTTACCGTACCTATCGGTGTTTATCACTCGCGTTTGACGGATAATGAAAAAAAAACAACTTGGATACAAGCTCGTAATGGTTATGCCCGCATTTTAATAGGCACTCGATCAGCCATTTTTTTACCTTTAAAAACACCGGGCATGTTGATCATTGATGAAGAGCATGATGCATCTTATAAGCAGCAGGAAGGTTTTCGCTATCATGCGCGCGATTTGGGTTTGTACCGGGCTCGTTTGGAGCAAATACCGGTGGTACTGGGTTCGGCAACGCCTGCCTTGGAATCCATTTATAATACGCGTAAAGATCGTTATAGCCACTTAACTTTGTATAGTAGGCCGGCAGGAGGTCAGTTGCCAAAGTTAACAGTGCTGGATGTTAGAGAGCAAAGGTTGAAAGCAGGGCTTAGTGAGCAGACGTTGGCGGCTATTAAAATGACCTTGGCTGCACAGCAGCAAGCCATTGTTTTTTTAAATCGTCGGGGGTATGCACCTGTGTTGATGTGTCATGCCTGTGGTTATGCCTATCGCTGTGAACATTGCGATGTGTATTTGACAGTGCATAAGCAAAAGAATTGTTTGATTTGTCACCACTGTGAACATTTGCAGGTATTACCTACTCAGTGTGCTGGTTGCCAGAGCCCAAAACTGCAGTTTATAGGTTTTGGCACTCAAAAAATTGAAGCACAATTATCCAGTCTATTTGCAGAGGTGCCGGTTCTGCGTATTGATAGAGATACAACGGGCAGCAAATACGCGTTGGAGGCTTACCGTCGTCAAATTGAGTGTGGTGATCCTATGATTTTAGTGGGCACTCAAATGCTTTCTAAGGGGCATCATTTTCCGAAAGTGACATTATCTGTGATTGTTGATGCTGATTGCGGCTTGGTTTCAGTGGACTTTCGAGGGACTGAAAAATTAGCGCAGTTGATCACACAAGTAGCTGGACGTTCGGGCAGGGGGGAGGCAGCTGGTGCTGTGATTATTCAGACTCGGCAGCCGCAGCATCCAATGCTGCGGCTGTTGACTGAGCATAATTATGCCGTTTTTGCGGATCAAGCTTTAGATGAGCGTAAAGAAACCACTTGGCCACCTTATTCTTTTTTAGCTTTAATTAGAGCTAAAGCCAGTGATCCAGCTTTGCCGCAAGCCTTTTTGCAGACGCTTAGGGTACGGCTGCAAGAGCGCTTACTTCAAGTAAAAATAATGGGGCCAGTCAGTGCGCCTTTAGTCAAGCGAGCCGGCCAGCATCGCTATCAGCTCTTGTTACAAGCTGATAAGCGTTCACTTTTACATAAGGCTTTGAATCAGGTATCAAAAGAAATTATGTTAGCTAAGCCTGGTCATAAGTTACGAGTGTCGATTGATGTTGATCCTGTGGATTTATATTGATCAAAGTTGCAATTGCCTCTAGTATGTGCTTCTAGATATTTATACACGAAGGTTTTTACTTTTATGAAGTTTTTGCAAAATTTATTAATGAGTGTTGTAAATACACTTAAAAGTGACGGTGTTTTGCCTGATGAGTGTACAGTTGAGCCTAAGTTGAGTCCGTCAAAAAACGCTGAACATGGCGATTATGCCACTAATCTTGCTTTTATTTTAGCCAAGCAGGCCAAGCGGTCACCGAAAGAGATGGCTGAGATTTTGGTGCAAGCGTTGCCTAGCCATCATTGTATACAAAAAGTTGAGTTGGCAGGGCCTGGTTTTATAAACTTTTTTTTGCAGCCCGCTGCGCAATTTCAAGTATTAGAAGAGATTCTCAGTCAACAGCAGGCTTATGGTCAGAACCCAATAGGTGCAGGACAGACTGTGCAAATTGAATTTGTTTCGGCTAATCCGACGGGACCTTTACACGTTGGGCACGGTCGGGGTGCGGCTTATGGGTCAGCGTTGGCTAATATTTTTGCGGCCAATGGGTATGAGGTGCATCGCGAATACTATGTAAACGATGCTGGTCGCCAAATGAATATTTTAGCTGTCAGTGTGTGGTTGCGCTATTTAGAGTTGTTAGGGGAACAACCGATTTTTCCAGCTAAGGGCTATCAAGGCGAGTATGTGATTGAGATTGCCAGACATTTACAGCAGGTTTGTGGTGAACGCTTGCATAAGACGGTTGCTGATTGGCAGCCAAGTTTACCGCAAGAATCTGATTCAGAAGAAGCTTATTTGGATGCATTAATTGAAAAAGTAAAAAATCTCTTATCTGAAAATGATTATGAGCAGGTTTTTCAAGCTGCTTTGCAGAGCATTTTGGCTGATATTCGTGAGGATTTACATGCCTTTGGTGTGAATTACGATACTTGGTTTTCGGAGAAATCTTTGGTGAGTCAGGGGCAAATCAAACAAGCCTTGGTTCAATTGAAAGACTCTGGCTTTCTCTATGAAAAAGAAGGTGCGCTTTGGTTTAGGTCCACTGCTTTTGGGGATGATAAAGATCGAGTGGTGCAAAGAGACAATGGTCAGCCGACTTATTTTGCTTCAGATATTGCGTATCATTTAGGCAAATTTGAGCGCAAATTTGATTTGATGATCAATATATGGGGAGCGGATCATCATGGTTATGTGAAGCGACTGAGCTCAGCGATTGAGGCCTTGGGGTTGAATGCTCAGTCGTTACAAATTCGTTTGGTACAGTTTGCGATTTTATATCGTGGTAAGGAGCGTTTGGCTATGTCCACACGCTCGGGCTCGTTTGTGACTTTACGCTCTTTGCGTGAAGAAATAGGCGCAGATGCTGCGCGCTTTTTTTATGTGACACGTAAATGTGAGCAACATATGGACTTTGATTTGGAGTTGGCCAAGTCAAAAAGTAAAGATAACCCGGTTTATTATGTGCAATATGCGCATGCCAGAATTTGTAGTTTGCTTGATGGTTTCAAAGAGCAAGAACAAGTCAGTGATCAGCAAGCCAAGTTGGAATTATTGGTAGAGGCCGCAGAGTTCAGTTTGGTGCGTAAATTGGCTGAATATCCGATTACTCTTAAAAGAGCTTGTGAGCATTTAGACCCTCAGGTGCTGAGCCAATATTTAATTGACTTAGCCAGCTTATTTCACAGTTATTATAATTCGCATAAAATTTTGCTTGAGGATTTGCCTTTATGTTATGCGAGAGTGAGCTTGAGTCAAGCGGTTCAGCAGGTGCTGGCTAATGGTTTGGATTTACTTGGGGTTAGCGCACCAACACGCATGTAGTCTAGGAATGAGCACGAAATAACTTTAACATTTGGAGCGGATGCTTGTTCTCTCGAAGCGAGTTCAGCAGCGGAAAATGTTAAAGCTATTTCGTGCACGTTCCCTAGTGATCATTTATAACGTGCGTGAGTAGTAGAATGCCTTGTTTGGGATAGGCAATACCTACGATCCGTTCCGCTGAGCTTTGTTTGTATTTAAGATACATGCCTTCTTCGGTTATCTGCTGCATTTTAGGTATTTTACTTATAGCGGTTTCGATTTTTGCTTTGTATCTTTTAATTTCCTTCTCAGACAGCTTTTTAAAGCTATTTATTGCTTCACTTTCTGCATTATGACCATAAACGTGCCTGGCTTTACCTATTTTTCCGGCTAATTTGGATGTGGCATTGCCTACTAGATTGCAAGTTTCGTCCAGGCAAAATATTTGTCGTATAACAGGTGAGTGCGGGTTTGTTGATATAGGTAGTTTTGTATTTTTTATATGTAAGCGTAAATAAATCCACACCCTATCAATCAAAAAAAATATTTTATATGCTGCGCTCATCACATTAACTGTCTAGGAGCCAGTCAAAATGTCCAAAGATCAAGTCAGTAAAAAAATCAAATACCGAACCAAACAACAATGGCGTGAGATCGTTGCCGATTTTGAGCAATCCAATCTGAGCCAATCTGGCTATTGCCGGCGACATAACATACCCACTTCTACTTTTAGCAAATGGCGTACTCAATTTGGCTCATCTATAGCTACCCAAAACCAACCAGATTCCAAGACTAAATTTTCTACTATTATCCCTGCTCA
>JANQJO010000095.1 GCA_028281605.1 Pseudomonadales bacterium | reverse complement strand
CAAGGTTTCCGAGGCTACACCTATCGGTAATAATCTATCCATTTTGCGTATTATTGAATAGATTTAGATACATTTCAAGCTAACTGTTAAAGCCCCTTTGTCTAGACACATTTTACATAAAATTAAGGAGCAAACACTGTTAATTTTACCAGCTTCAAGGCTGGATGGAGGCTTTGTAATTCATGGCTAACCACTACTTGGAGCGGAAAGTACACTTCGCCAGGAATTACAAAGCCTTTCTTCTCCATCTGTAATACCACTGTCTTGGTGTTTGATACTCTAACATCTGGTGGTACCTTTGATCATTGTAAAACTTGAAGTAAATATCAAGCCCTTGCCTTAGCTGTGATACCTGGCTGTAATCGTTCATGTATATATGTTCATACTTCACTGTCCTCCACAACCTTTCTACAAAAATGTTGTCTAATGCACGGCCTCGTCCATCTATATCATGAAATAATACCGATTGTGGTAGGAAAAGTGGCCTTGTTCATAACATCGGCTGCCTAAATAATCAGCAAACTGGTTTCCAACGATATGTTGCAATACCTTCAGCACCACGCCTCGAATAAAGTTGGTTATTGCATATACAAAGTTGTTGACTCTAATGTGATGGAGCGCTTCGCTTTCGTAAAACACAAACTTTTCTTTAGTCCTGTTTACATTTTCAGAATAAGCACTCAAAATTCGGATATTTAATAAATTTAAGATGGTTCCTTATTTCAGCAACTATGTAGTTCTGAAGAAAACGAAAGAATAATAATATACAAGGCAGTGAAGATTCTGATACGATGTATCTAGCCTTTATCTTATGACAAACATAAAAACGGTTGAGGAGTATAATAATGACGTAACATCAGCTGCAGGAAAAATATTGCTTTTTTATCGGCTATTGCTCGTAGGTGTGCTACATAAAAAAAACATATTTCCTAAGAGTTGTCATACACCTTCTATGTCAAATACAATTTAATTTTAGTTTTCGAGCGTAACATATTATCAATATTTGTGTGACTTCACTAACTTAATAATAACAGTAGTGAAAAAATAAAATGTGCAGAGAAAGATGCAAGGATAAGTTTTTCTTTTATCACCAGGAAGCCAAACGGCTATGCTCAAAAATGCCGTTTTGGTTTATTCGATCTATCCAGCTGTGGATAAATCTTAGCATTGTCCTGTTTCTGGGAACAGCAGTTCATGCACAAGAGGGTTCGGATGGAAATCAACATGGACTGGATGCTCCTTCATTCTTGAAGCATCAAAAAACACCCTCCCAAGCTGATTCAGTATTACCTCCTGTTCGACTCCAGCCCCTTGAAGACCAACAAAAATTACCATTACCCAGCGTTTGTATACAACAGATTAAACTAGACGGAAACACTATTTTCAATAAAGAATTGAAAGCACTGGTTAAGCTATATAAGGATAAAGGATGCTCTGTTACCAGTGAAGATCTAGAAAACTTGCGGCTTGAAATGACCAAGTTATATATTGACAACGGTTATATCAGCTCAGGAGCAATAATACCAGATCAGACCGTCCAGGCAAATGACGCAGTGATTACCTTTAAAATTATCGAAGGCGGTATACCCAAGGTGGTGATGAAGGATAAAGGTTTTTTCCAAGAAGATTATATCAAAGAGAGGCTGCTCTTAGGTGTTAAAACACCGTTTAGAATAAACACGCTGCAAGAACGGCTGTTCTTTTTGCAGCAAGACAATCGTATTGTACGTTTGGATGCCGAACTGAGCCCCGGCATAAGCCCTGGATCTAGTGAGTTACATATCAACATTAAAGAGCGCTACCCGATCTCTGCAGAGTTGGAATTTGACAATCATCAAGCCCCCACTATTGGGGCAGAGCGTGGCCTCATTACTGTCGCTCATCAAAATGTAACAAAACGTGGTGATATTTTGAACTTAACGCTTGGTCGTTCATCAGGGCTTGATATGCAGATTGATACCAGTTACACCCTGCCAGTGAGTCCGCAAGACACCACAGTAAATATACGTTATAGGCGCAATAACTCATTGGTAATTGAAGAGCCTTTTGATCCTTTGGATGTGAAGAGCCGCTCTCAGAATTATACAGTGGGGTTTCGACATCCTTTTCATCGGGCACTTCAACAGGAACCAACTTTCTCTCAGCGGGAGTTAGCACTTTCGTTGAGTGCAGAACATTTGCGTAGCGAAACATTTTTACTTGGCGAACCTTTTTCATTTTCAGCGGGTTCCGAAGATGGTGAATCCAAGGTAACTGCCTTACGCTTCATGATCGAATGGCTCCAGATTACCCAAAGGCAGGTTATTGCAGCACGGTCGCGTTTTTCTTTGGGAGTAGATGTATTTGGAGCAACGACCAATGATGTACAAGATAATCCCATTACCTCAGACCGAGATGAATCTGAAATTCCTACAGCCCGTTTTTTTTCATGGTTAGGTCAGCTCCAATGGAGAAAACAATTTCAACCGAGAAATGTTCAGATATTTTTTCGTTTAGATACTCAATTGACCACAGAACCACTATTGGCATTAGAGCAAATCGCTGTTGGAGGGCGCTTTAGTGTACGAGGTTATAGAGAAAATCAATTGGTGCGGGATAATGGGTTAGTAGCTTCTCTAGAGACTAGAGCACCACTTATTCTTTTATTGGAAAATAAGTGGATGAACTCTTTGGAATCTATGGTTCAACCTATTCAGTCACTTCCATTCATTAGAAACAAGAGCTGGGCGCATTCTATACTGCTGGTGCCATTTATTGATTTTGGTACGGGATGGAACCGAAAAGTGGATACTCCAGACCCTAGAACGTTGGCCAGTGTAGGTTTGGGACTCCGTTGGGCTAAATCATGGGGCATGAAGGTACCCCTGCAAACTCAATTTGAGATGTTTCGAGGACACCAACTAAAAGATGTTGATACGGTAGGAAATGACCTGCAGGATAAGGGGTATCACCTGCAGTTTTCTATTGTCACTGCCTATTAGTTTTCAATCATTTCACTCATAACAGTTTGCGGGGACGTGATGTGAAGTTGACTGGTAATTTTGCAAAGATATAAAGGAATCAGAGGTATGAAATATTTCAGACTAGTAGAAAAACAAATCGTCAGTACCTTTTGCTCCTTTATGCAGTGGCCGTTAGCTCGCATCCGCATCTGTTTGCTCGTGTGTTGTGTGCCAAGCCTTTTCTTAGACATCAGTCGAGCTGAAATTACGTATGATGGCAGTTTAGGGTTTGGTGGGCAACCGGAACGGATTGGTAATAATTATTCTATTCCTTACAGTGAAGGGTTAGTCTCCGGACAGAACTTATTTCATAGCTTCGACCAATTTAATATTCTAAATGGGGAAAGTGCGACTTTTACAGGTCCTAATACAATAGATAACATTGTGGGGCGAGTTACGGGGGGAGCATCTTCTATCAACGGGGTTCTACGATCAGATATTGATGGAGCGAATCTCTTTTTGCTGAACCCTTTTGGCGTTTTGTTTGGTTCTGAAGCTCGTTTGGAGGTCAGTGGATCTTTTCATGTCAGCACCGCAGACTTTTTGCAGTTCGAAGACGGAAAAACTTTTTCAGCTCGTTTAGGGGCAAACAGTGAACTTACAGTAGCATCACCCATAGCCTTTGGTTTTTTGACTGCAAACCCAGCTGCAATTAATATTCAAGGGAGTTCACTCTCTGTTCCTGAAGAGCAAACCTTATCAGTTACAGGTGGGGATATTGAAATTAAAGGAGCCAGTGTTGAAGCGCCCAGTGGCCAAATCAACCTCGTTAGCGCTGCTTCCGAAGCTACAGTTGTTTTAAATGACTTTGATGACACTTCGAACCCGCAGGTTGAACCTTTCCAAAACCTAGGAAACATTGATCTCCTTGAAGCAGCCTCGATTAATGCTGGGGGTGACGGTGGTGGTACTGTGGTGATTCGAGGGGGACGTTTAACACTTAATGATTCGTCTACTGTGTACGCGAGTACTAAGGGCCCAGTGAATACTTCTTTCTCTGGGGTCACAGGTGAGGGTATTGATATTCAAGTAAAGGACGAAGTTATTCTTGATAATAATTCGATCATAGGGACGAATGTATTTGGTTTTGTCGAAGAAGACTCTGGGGGAATTCGGATTAAAACAGATCATTTGGAGGTGAGTAATGCAGCTGATATTCAGTCTATTGCTTTCGGTGATAGCTCAGGAGACAGTGGAGATATTGAGATAAGCACGAGCAGTCTCAAGGTCAGAGATAATGGCCTTATTGGAAGTCGAACATTAGGTTTGGGGGATAGTGGCAATGTTACAGTGGATACTGCTAGTCTGGTAATACAAGATGCAGGCTTAATCTTTACTAATTCAGACAATACACTCAATGGAACAGGTGCCAGCGGTAACATAAAAGTGAGCGCTGAACATATACTGCTTTCCAATAAGAATGCTCGCAACTCTCTCACAGGTATTTTTTCCGAAACCAGCACAATTGGGAAGGCCGGGGATATCCACATTGAGACAGATAACTTAAAAATTCTAGAGAATACTGAAATCTCAACTCCAACACGAGGGCTTGGGCAAGGAGGTCATATCAAGATTAAAGCGCATGACAGCATATCTATCGCAGGTTCAAATGATCCTAGTGGTACAGGTATTTTTGCTAACACCTTTAGCAGTGGAAATGGTGGGCATATAACCGTGATAGCAGCGAATATGGATATGACCAATCGGACTAGCCTGCAAGCAGGACCGATCGAATCAGCGGAAGGCGATGCCGGAGGCGTAACAGTGACCATCTCTGGCAGTTTAGAATTGAGAAACGGCTCATTTATTGGTACCGGAGCCCTCTTTGGTAAGGGAAATGGAGCTGATTTACATGTGAGTGCAAAGGACATTTTGATTGTTGGTATCAAAGATTCAATTGACCCTGCTGGTTCAGACTTTACTGGATTTTCTGCCTCTGTGGATTCCAGTCAAGGTGGAGACATACACGTAACAGCTGAAAATCTACAGGTAAAAGAAAAAGGTTTGATTTCTGCGTCCACCGAAGGTTCAGGTAATAGCGGGGATGTTAATATAGCTGTGACTGGAGACTTGCTGATAACTGATGGAGGTCAGATTACAACCATAGCCTCTGGAAATGGAGATGCAGGTGACATTGACGTCACCGCAAGTAACCTCATTTTATCCGGTATTAACGCTATCCCTGCTGTTTCGAATGTTGGTACAGAGGGCCCGGTTCCTTCAGCCATATCAACACGGACACAATTAGCGGATGGAAGCGGAAATAGTGGGGATATACGGATTACGACAACAACTTTAAAAGTCTCAGATGACGCTATGCTTGATACTGGCACTCTCAATTTAGGAGCAGGTGGAGATATACAAATTACAACTGACAATTTAGAGGTAAGTGGAGGATTCGTTCAGGCAGAGACATTTGGTGTTGGTAAGGGTGGAAATATAACCGTCAATGCTGACCGTTTATCTTTGACAGAAGCAGGACAAATTTCTGTTTCCACAAGAGGTGATGGGCGCGGAGGAAACTTAACCGTAACGGCAGTGGATGTATTACTGTTGGGCGCAGACAGTGCCGACCTTCCTGCAGGCTTGTTTGCAAATACAGAAGGTCGTGGGCAAGGCGGCACCTTGCAACTTTTAGCAGACAACCTTGCAGTACACGATGGCGCTCAAATTCGAGTTAGCACATCTGGTGAAGGAAGGGGTGGAAATTTGAATCTTAATGCAAAGTATGTGCTGCTCACTGGTAGTATCAAGTTTGAAGGAAAAAATACGCCTGCCCTTTTGGCAACACGAACCTTTGGTAATGGGGATGCGGGCGATTTATGGCTAACAGTGGGCAGTTTGGAAATTCGTGATGGCGCCCAAGTTTCAACCAGCACATTCAATTCAGGAGTTGGTGGCAACATTCAAGTAAACGCAAATGATATTTTCCTTACGCCCTCCGATTTTATTGGTGTTAACTCTGGTCTATCGACAGGCCTATTTGCTCGTGGCAACCTTGGTAATGCGGGAAACATAAAAATCACAACAAACAGTTTGGACATCATTGATGGAGCTGCTATTTCGGCAAGTTCAACAAATTCAGGAATAGGGGGAGACATAAATGTAATCGCTGAGGACATTTCCATTATTGGGGTCAGTCGGTTTAACAACCGAGCTGGGATTTTTACTCAATCAGACGATAGTCTTGCTACAGGAGATGCAGGGGATATCCGTATAACAGCAAAGGAGCTTGCATTACAGGATGGGGGGCAAATTACAGTCGCAGCTCTGGGTCCTGGAAATGCAGGTGAATTAGACATTAACGCAGAAACTATTGTGATTTCTGGTCGAGATTCTGGCCTTTCTGCTCGGATCAGCGCCAGTACGCATACATCGGCACAAGGTGGGAGCGTTCGAATGACAAGTGGAAGTGTAGAGGTTAAAGATGGTGCTCTAATTCAAACCAGTACTTTTAACTCTGGAAATGCAGGGTCTATAGAGGTAACAGCCGATAGTGTGTTGCTTACAGGTGTCAATTCTGGGGCTGCTTCAAGAATAGTATCTCAATCGGCACGTGGTAGTAGCGGGAAAAGCGGGAATGTGCGAGTCACTACTGACACATTGCAAATTAGAGACGGCGCGGAAATCAGCGCTACCTCATTCGGCACTGGCAAAGGAGGCTTCATTAGTGTAAATGCAAACAGTATGTTAATGTCTGGTGGTGACCATCCTAACTTTGGTGTCGGGGTATTTGCATCAACAGAAGTTGATGGGAAAAGTGGTGATATATTCATTGCTGCTTCGGAGTTAGAAGTGACAAATTCAGCACAAATCTCTGTTAGTGCAGTCAATGGTGCTGGCGATGCGGGATTAATAGAAATTAATGCCGATCATGTACGTGTTTCGGGCAGTCACGACGCACAAGTTACAACTGGTGTGTTTGCAAGTTCTGACAGTAACGGAGATGGTGGCCAGATACAGATGATCGGAGATATTATGGAAGTAAAAGGAGGGACAATAGCTACCGAAACTTCAGGGCCTGGATTGGGTGGTGATATTGTGTTACAGGTAGAATATTTACATCTTCTTGAAACAGCTGACATATCAACACGAAGTATAAATGAAACAGATAACGCTGGCAACGCAGGGAATATCCGTATTGTTGCCACCAACACTTTTTTAAGCGAGAACAGTACTGTGACAACAGAGGCTAGACAAGCTCAAGGAGGAGAAATAGTGGTGATTGCCGATACTATGGTTCGTTTGCGTAATAGTCAGGTCAACACTACAGTCGCTGGTGGTGATGAAAAAGCAGGGAATATCACCATCGACCCAGAGTTTGTTATTGTCGAGAACAGCCAAATTATAGCGCAGGCTATTGGTGGTCCTGGGGGGAATATCCGTATTGTAGCCAGTGAAGCAGTGCTGATTAATCCAAATAGTATCGTGGATGCATCTTCCGAAAAAAATGTGGATGGTGAAATAGATATTCGAGCTCCTGTGACCAACCTCAGCAGCAACATTGAACTATTACCACAAAAATTTGCAGCAAGACCCCGGATACAATGTGCCGAAAGGTGGCGGGGTGGCAACGTTAGTCGTTTTGTAAGAAGGGGTCATGATGGGTTGCCTACTAATCCAAGCAGCTTGTTACCAAGCGCTTTTCCTATGTTAGATCTAGATACTTCTGACGTTATCAGTACTACGGAATGGCAAGATGGCATGTTTGAATCGAGTGATATCATAGACTTTGAATATCAAGTAACCCAACTGAAAAATAAAAACCCACAGGAATTTTCGCAGTTTAGATGTGGGGAACATTGGAATAGCAGGATACCCTTATAAATGGCAATGAGCATTACGCTCTTGGGAGGGATATTATGAGCCGTGATAATAAACATTGTAAACAAGATAAGTTTAGCATCCATGTTTGGGATAAAGTATTAGTAAAGTGGGCTCGATACCTTAAAACACTTAGAATTTTCCCTATACGAGATTGGAGTGTTTCATTTTTAAAAACTTGGTCAGGAGAGGATGGATGGAAATTGTTTTTTTCCATCCTTGGTATTTACCTAACTCTTTATACATTATTTGTTGCCAAACATGAGCTTCTTGCCAATCGCGCCTCTTTTGAACGAGCAACATTCATCAGTATGGTATCTTCAAAAGATGAAAATACAATTACAATTGCGATGAAAAATTTCGGCAAAGTGCAAAATATGATCGTTCCTAAACGGCCTAGTTTATTTTTTCCAGTAACATGGTTTGAAAAAGAAAAACCGAATGAAAAAGTACTTAAAATGTGGTCGTACTATTTCTTCTCATCATGTACTTCTAAGTCTTGCAAAGGTATTGACTTTTTTCTGGCTGACCTAGAAGGAGCTGATCTAGAAGATGCTGAGTTAGAAAGTATCCGTTTATCAGGAGCAAATTTGCATAATGCAAATCTGCAGAAAGCCAATTTAGAAGGAGCTGACCTAACTGGTACAATATTAACAGCAACCAATTTAGAAGGAGCCATCCTAAATAAGATTAAGGGTGGAACTATATTCTTAGATGATAATAAAATAGCCAAAGATTCCCGAATCGGCTCCAAATCAGTCAACACGAACTTTCAAAGCGCCCTATTAAACAGGGCAAAGCTTATAGAAGCTGAGTTAAGTGAAGCGATCCTAATCGATGCTGATCTACGCGCAGCTAATCTAGACAAGGCCAATTTAAGAGGTGCAACATTGGATGGAGCTGAATTATACGGTTCTAGTTTAAATAAGACTGATCTTCGTAGCGTTGACCTCAGCAAAGTAGTAGGGCTCACCCAGAAACAAATTAATCAGGCATGCGTAGATGAACATACTAAATTGCCGAACCTACAACGACCACAACCATGCTCTAATCAACAACAAAAGGTTGCGTACTCAATAGAGGCACGAAAGCAGGGAAATATAATACAATGAGAGTTAGCACTAACTTCAAAGATGTTTTTTTCAAGTGGCTGCCTCAGGGGAAAAAATATTATTTCTCCTATGGTAATTGCTTTCCTTATTGGTATTTGTTTCTACTTGTGTTGAGCTCCTCTTTTATGATAAGTTTTCCTAGACATGTTGAAGCAGAAAATCCTGATCTCCCCCCTCTAAAGCAGTCCTTAACTGATTGCTTCAATCTGTTTCATCATGGCGCCTTCGGAAAAGCTAGCAGCTGTTTTGCACAAGAAATTCAATTATACAATGTAGAACAGCATCCAAATTTACTAAGTGAGATTCTCATATATTCATCCCAAGCCTATCAGAACCTTGGGCAGTATTGTAAGGCTATAGACTCCTTAAATGAAGCTTTGACATTAGCAAAAAAATCGAACAACCACAAGCAAGTTGCCTCTGCTTTGGGGGAACTCGGCAGTGTATACACAGCACTGGGATCCTTGAAGGACGCTTCACAACATTTAAACACAAGTCTCTTGTTAGCAGAGAAAATTGGCGACAATAAACTATTATCGATGGCCCTAAATAATTGGGGCAACTTTCTAGCCTCCCAAAATCAGTACGAAGACGCCTTTAATGCGTACATAAAAAGTGAGGCTACTGCATCGCAGGTTGATAACGAATCCCTGTCTACACAAGCCCTTGCAAATGCAGCAAGGGTATCTATATTTAAAAAGCGGCCAAAAATAGCTAAGGCCTTACTTGATAAAGCACTGAAAAAAGTTTTGAATCAGAATGATTCATATCAAAAAGCTTATGGATTGATTAATATTGGTCTAAGTTATAATGACCTACGTGCCCATTCCCCCAAACTTTCTGATCATTTTTTGATTTTAGCTTCCAATGCTTTCAATGATGCAATAAATGTTGCTGATAAGATTAATGACCATAGAGCATTATCATATGCACGGGGATATTTAGGTCGTCTATACGAAGCGGAAAATCGGCATGTAGAAGCTTTGCAATTAACACAACAAGCGGTTTTTGCGGCTCAACAAGTGGTTGCACAAGAGTCTTTATACCTATGGCATTGGCAAACTGGACGTCTGCGCAAAAAAATGCAAGAAACTGATGAAGCCATTGCCGCCTATAGACGAGCTATCAAAACCTTACAATCGATTCGTCAAGAGTTGACTAAAGGCCATGGTCGATTTCAAACATCTTTTCGAGAATCTGCTGGATCTGTCTATCTTGAATTTGTTGACCTACTTTTGAAAAGTACAGCAAACTCTGATCTTCAAGGTTCCAAAATTATAAAAGAATTACGTTTAGAATCTCTACAGAACATCGAATTTTTTAAAGAAGCTGAATTACAGAATTATTTTCAAGATGATTGTATAACAGTGGAACAGGATAAGGTAAAAAATGTGATCCAGAGCTTAGAAGAGTTCTCTCAAAATACGGCAATCGTGTATCCAATCTCCCTACAAGATCGTATAGAATTGCTTGTAAAAATACCTGGGGAGGAACTCTATCAACACCACCCTCCTGTGCCCATTGGAAAAAAATACTTGACAAAAGTAGTCGGGGATTTTCGTAAAAAACTGCAAGACCCAGGCCACTGGAGAGGTGATCGAATCTATGGCAAACAACTTTACAACTGGTTGGTTCGGCCTTTTAAAGAAAAATTGCCACCCTCTATTGATACTTTGGTCTTTGTTCCTGATGGATCATTGCTCACTATTCCAATGGCGCCATTGTATGACCATGAAAATGGAGAATTTCTTATTCAGCAATATGCTGTAGCTATCACGCCAGGGCTAAGATTAATAGACCCTCAACCTCTGAAACGTAAACGAAAGAAGCTAGATATGTTGATAGCAGGGTTGTCTGTTGGAATAGGTGAATATCCTGCTTTAAGTGGAGCTGATACTGAGCGGCAGACCCTAAAAAAACTCTACCCAAGCGCAAGTGACAAACTATTCAACGAGAATTTTCTGATACAGAATTTTTTGAATGAGATGCAAAATAGAGAATTTTCTATTGTACATATTATCTCTCATGCTCAATTCAAAGGCAATAAGGATGATACTTTTATAGTCACCCATGATGAAGAAAAAAATTTAACTCTAGATCAACTTGAGAAATCAATACAACTTTTTCGATTTCGTAACAACCCCCTAGAATTACTGGTTTTAAGTGCGTGCGAAACTACCAAGGGTGATGAACGCGCAGCCTTAGGTCTGGCTGGCGTTGCTATTAAAGCTGGTGCAAGAAGTGCTCTAGCCTCTTTATGGCAGATTCACGATCAAGTTACTGCTGAACTGGTTGCAGCATTCTATAAACAACTTCAGAGCTCAAATACTTCTAAAGCCATCGCACTTCAGGTGGCCCAATTAAAATTTATCGAATCTGAAAAAGATGTCCCTCCTGCTGAGTGGGCTCCATTTCTACTTATTAACAACTGGTTATAAATATAACCACAACAGTTATCATCATATAGGAGGAAACAATGTATAATAAAAAAAATAGAAAGAAAGGCTTGGCTACGATTTTCTTTTTAGCTTCATTATCGTCTTTAGTTTCGTGTACAAATCTGTCGAAATCGGAACATTATCCACCGTCAGAATCCAAATCCATAAATGATCCTAGGGTTGCTCCGATCACAGCAAGAAGTGGCCCTGGATGTAATGAGGGTAACTTAGTGGTATTAGGGCCGGAATCATCCAAATTAGTTGTGGGGAAAACAACACAAAAGCATCCTTCTCTTTTCTGGTATTATCCAACCAAAACTAAATGTTTATTCCAATTTACACTTTCAGATCAAAGTGGAAATCTAATCTTGCGTAAAAAATTTTCTTTATCTAACCAAGGAATACAACGCATAGATTTGTCGAATTTTAAATTCCCTCAGCTCAATGAGCATTTGAAAATCGATGTAAAATATCAATGGGCTGTGGCATTAATCAATGACTCTGTTACTGAAGCCGATATCAGCATAAATGTTGCAAAGGTAAAAATTAAAAGATCTGCTTTGTCTAACGCAGAAGAGCCTTGGTATGATGCTATGCGTAAAATATCTGATTTGATTGAAAAGCATCCTACGGATGCGTATTATCGCGAACAGCGTATTGCACTTTTGAAACAGCTTGGATTGCAGAAAGAGATTACTGACAAAGTCACATGGATTGATAAGCAAGTTACCAACGGAGATTATTAAAAAGGAAAACTGACGTTAGAGTTGGTAGATTTCTTGCTTCTCTTTAAATACGCCACTTTGAATTCCCTATCAATAATGTGATTTGCCATACACTGTTGAAAGCAGCGGAAGCAAACTTTCTACCTAATGTTATTTTGAAGATACAATGGGTTGAAGCAACTAAGCTACGGTCGTTATTTAGGAAAAATCCACCTGATACGACTATAGGGATTTGAGAAATAACACGTCTCTTCTTTGAACTCTTTCTGCTCCATAAACGCAAAAAAACCGTTGCACGACTGCTCAATGTGTAGTGGTCTGATTATAAATTTCCTAACATATTGTTTTTTTATATATTCTTTATCCTTAATTAAGTGCCATTGAGTAATGGTTGTGTTATTCATGCTGATTATCTGTATCTGGCTTGTAGAGTGCCCAGTGGCGGGCTGGTTTTTTGAGATTTGCTTTGATGGATGTATAGTGACCGTTTAACCAGTCAGGCAGTTGTTTGCCATGTGCCAGTGTGCTGAAGCTATGTATACGATTCTGGAACCACTTTTTTTGTGGGCCACCAATGAATCTGCGTACAGGGCCGTGGTTGACGATGAAATCGTTTAAATCCAATGCGTCAGGCGCTATAGGGGCTGCATTAATGACTTCATAACCTCCAGCAAGTGGGATGCCTCCTAGCGTTTGCCATTGTGCAAAGATTTGTGCTGAAGGCACTGACCATGCTGCACCTAAAGGATGTTCAAAATAAACGCGATGTAATGAACCCCATGTCCAAGTGTTTATTTTGGTACGTTCCTTGTGTGTTTTAAAGTGGGCAGAGGATAATGTGCTGTGTAAACTCGCAAGACTTTTTAATAAGATGAGATCGCGTCGGACTTTAGCTGGTAATTTAGGACTGACTTGGTGGGTGAAAAAGTCCAAGCCTGAATGGCCTTTTGCAGTGAAGGGCTCAGACTTGAGTAACTGTACTAAACTGCGTAGTGCTAGAGGTGCGGGTGGATGAGATAAGTCGTATTGGTCTAGTGTGTGATAGATGGTGTTTCGTATCAAGTGTGCCCGCCATAAATTGTACCACAAAGCTAATTGGCTTGGTGACAGCTGTTGTGTGTGGGTTTGCAGTTTGGTAAAATTTTCGTACCCTGAAGCGGCTGCTCCATCCCATAGCGCCAGTTGTGAAACTAGGTTCTGAAAATAAATTCCGTTTTTGGGGAAATAAGATTTGTTTGTACATAGATGCTGGCAAGCATTGATCAAATAGGGCATCAAAAGGTTAAAATCACTTTGAGTGTGATCTAGTTGTATTTGCTTAAAGTGCTCTGCTGTAATAGGTGTTTTTCTCGTTACAAGTTCGTTGAGCAGTTCTGCAATTCTGTCTGCACGCAAGCCATCACTGTAACTGTGATTTAAATAATAAATAGCTTGCTTGTTGCTGCTTCGGGTTTGATTATAAGGGTTGGCATCTAGTGTGGTGCCTGCTGGGTCATTGTTGGCATTGACAATGATGCCTGAGCTTGGATTTTTAAGCTTGGGCATTTCAGACCAGGGAAGTGTCATAAAGGGGAGGCGTTGATGAGCGGGATTTTTTGAGGAGGCTGCAGCTGATACCCAGTTTTCTTTACCTGATGAGCCGTCTCGAATAAAAGCAGGCCCAAAACCTTCTATGGTGCCATTTTCTAAATCTTTACGTAAAGGAATTTTAGCGCTGGTGAAATAAGCCAATTGTCCTGAGGTGTCTGTGTAAATCCAATTCTGGGAGCCTGTATCAAAATATTGCAAATGATTTTCAAATTCTGTTAAAGAATGCGTGCGTAGCCAACCTAAAAAGGTACTGATTTCACGTGTGCCGTGAAAGCCTGTGTATTGTAAGGTCAGTACTTGGTGTGAATGTTTTTGGTTGTGGATTTGTGCAGGTAGTTTTTTTAAAATAGGGCCAAAGCTCCTGAATGGAACAGTTAAGCGCTTTGTTTTTTCTGCGGGTAATTGTGCTTCGACAATCGTGTCTGTTTTTTGGGGGGTTAGAGTGTTAACATAAAAAGTTTCTTGGGTTTTTTCAACAGGGTGGTAATGTCCTGCGCTGACGATGCATAAACTGGGAGAGTTTTTTGTGGCTTTTATTGGGCATTTGGGATGATTTACAACTAAAGTGTCTAGAAAAATATCACTGACATCCATAGGATTGTTGGTTGAGGCCCAGAGAATGGATTGATTTTGGCCGTGAGCTAAGGTGGGCACCCCAGGAAAGCCAGCCCCAAAAGCATTGAGTGGTGCCTGTGTTGGTCCTTTTTTTATTATTAAATATGCTTCAAAAAATAAACTTGGCCAAGTAAGTTTTAAGTGAGGATCGTTGGCTACTAAAGGGCGTTGACTTTTGGTGTGTTTACCTGAGACTGCCCATAGATTACTTCCCAGAACATGTTGAGTGCCGTTAGATAGAAATGTTTGCCATAATTGGCTGGAGTTGTTCAAATCGTTATTCAGAGCAGCCAACTGTTGCAAAAAAGAGTTATCAAAGAAATAACTTTGAGGTTTATGAGTACTTGGAGTTTGGTCATGAAAAACGTGTTGATAGGGTGGGGCCTGGCCTGCTGCTGGAAGGGTTGCGTGCAATGATAGAGGGCTGATAGGGTGCGTATCTATAAAGTAGAGTTTTTTGCCGTCGAATTTTTTCTCAATGCCCTTGACTAAATAATTTTGTAAGCGTTGCGTGCGTTCTGTATCAATATTTAGGGACAGCAGAAACGTAATGCCTTTCATAATGATGAGGCTGTCTGTTACTTTCCATTTTCGAGCTTGGCTTAGGTTTAAGGCTTGATATTCTTGAGGTAAAGGGTGGGTGTTTAAATAGGTGTTGATACCATCGCGATAAGATTCTAGTACTTGTATATCAGTTTTGGGTAATAATGCCAGAGAGCGCTTGGCGGCTGGTTTGATACCCAGCATGCGGTTACGAATATCTTCTTCTAATAAATTTTCTCCCAATAGAGCTGCTAGCTCGCCACTGAAGCGCCTGCGTAGGGTATCCATTTGAAACCAACGATCTTTAGCGTGTAAGTATCCTAGCATGAAAAACAAGTCGTGATCGTTGTGTGCAAAGATATAAAAAGTATGGCGCTCATCGATGTGAGCCCAAACTTTGTCTGTTAATCCTTTTAGGGGGATTGTTTCACGAGCCCAACTGTGTGTGCAAATTAAGCATACATATAAGATTGTAAGACCCGTTCTGATGACAGTAGATAGTAAGGTATGGTAATAAAGTGACATGAGTGATTAAGACTCTTCATTGGATGTTTTAAAATTATATAATGGCAAGCTGCTAATATTGAACCCGGCGTCAACGTATAAAGTTTGCCCAGTTATACCACTGGCTAAATCAGATCCTAGAAAAGCAGCGACATTGCCCACTTCTTCGGTTGAAACATTTCGCCCTAAAGGGGAGAACTGCTCGCTGTATTGTAGCATTTTCCGAAAATGTTTAATGCCTGATGCCGCTAAGGTTCGAATGGGCCCTGCAGAAATAGCGTTCACACGAATCCCCTCAGCTCCCAAGCTGCCTGCCAAATAGCGTACGCCTGCCTCTAGGCTTGCTTTGGCGAGGCCCATGACGTTGTAGTGAGGAATGATTCTTTCAGCACCTAGATAAGTCAGTGTGATGACTGATCCGTTATGATTGAGGTAAGGCTTTGCTTTTTGGCACAGAGCAATGAGCGAGTAAGTGCTGATGTCTTGAGCGATTTGAAAGCCTTCACGTGTGCTTGATTCTAGAAAATCACCTTTTAGTTCATCAGCTGGGGCAAAACCGATAGAATGTATTAAGATATCGAAAGAGTCCCATGTGGTATGAATATATTGAAATAATCGGTCAAGTTGAGCCTCTTCAGTGACCTCGCAGGGGAATACCCTATCCACTTTTAAAGCCTCAGCACATTGATCAATACGTTTTTTTAAGCGTTCGTTTTGGTAGGTGAGGATTAAGTCGGCACCTTGGTTTTTCATGGCTTGTGCAATCCCGAAGGCGATAGACTTTTGGTTGGCTATGCCTAGTACTAAAGCTTTTTTACCCGTTAAAAATCCCATAGAACTCTATTCCTGTTGTGTTTGCTTTGTACGCACTTTAATGGTAAAAAAATGAATTTGCAAGATGTTGATAGGTTTGTGAAAGCTAATTTTAAGGTATTGTTTTCAGCCAGCCTCCAGTGGCTTGCAGTGGGGTAAGTGTGTTGGTGTAAGTGACCCATAGTGCTAAGGCACGTTCGTGAATCTGGTGTTGGGTGCTTTGATTGGGGTCGATATCGTTGAGATCAATGGTAACTTTCCACTTCCCATTGGTAGAATTATAGCTTTTATAGTTTAGTGCTACGAAATCTTGGCGCAGCTCCCTGTTACGATTTTCTCCTCGTAACACTTTTGTCTTAAGATTAGAGCCTAGTAAAACAATGTATAAGCTCAAAGGTTTTTCTTTTTGTGAATAGGACACCTGTAATTGGTTTTTGCTTAAGGTACCGCTTAAAATACCTGCTTCTTGTTTGGCAAAAGGAATGGCTTGTTTGGAAAACCAGCCACGCCATTCTTGACCGTTGACAACAAAGCCTGGCGTGTAAACGGATTGAACATGGTTGGTTCGTTTGTAATTTCGTTGGCGAGCAGAGTATCTTGGTGAGCTAAAGGGGTCTTGCCAGCCTAGTTGATTCCAGTAGTCGACATGAAAAGCTACGGGAATAATTTTTGTCCATAGTTGTGGGTGTTGTGATAAATTCGTCATCCATTGTTCTGCTGGAGGGCAGCTGCTGCAGCTTTGTGATGTGAATAATTCAATGAGTGTGTTTTGTTGGGTACCGCTGTTGAAATGAATTTCTGTACTTGCAATTACGGGGTAAAATAACAGTAAGAGTATATGTAATAATACACTTTTATCTTTCAGCTTTAACACGTTAGTACCTTTGAGTTTTTATGCATGTTCAAGAGCTTTAGGAATGGTCACGAAATAACTTTAACATTGTAGGTGTTTGTAAGATGTTAACATGGCGTATCCTCCAGTTTGGCCTAAGTTTTAGGCTGTTTTTTTGTCATCTTAGGTGATATTGACTCAGTTTAGCGGTAAAATGCAACATTAACTATTGGTGTATGTATTCAATATAATAAAATAAAAATTTATAAGCTTATATAGCGATATCCAGAATGATTCTGGATGTCGCTACAGCTGATTGGGGCTTTTTAATATGCCAAAATTTACTTTTATTGTTATCACGAAAGCAATGGGGCTGACCACTTTGTTTGTGCTGTTTTCTGCTTGTGCACAGTTATCTATCCATGAACAAAGTATTGAACAAGCCAGTTTTGAGAAAGCTTCTGAGTATTTTCGTCAGTATGACTATCAAAAAGGCATTGAAGTGTACAAGCAGTTAGCCACTGCAGGTGATCTGAAAGCGCAAAAGGCATTAGGCTATTTGTACACTCATGGCTTGTATCGTCATGATGTTGTGGAAGTTAATAGTGATTCTGAACAGGCGTTGTATTGGTATCTGATGGCGGCAGAACAAGGGGATTTTCAGGCACAGTTAATCGTTGCTAGGATTTTGAAGTCCTCTGGAGATTACATGAATGCAATTACATGGTATGAAAAATTGGCATCAGCTGGCGATAGAAATGCGCAAAGAGAGCTTGCTGTCTTATTGAGACAAGAAACTTATTGGTACAAGCAAACGGAACAAAATTATCAAAAAGCTATGCAATGGTTAGAAAAAGCTGGAGAACAGGAAGACCCTGATGCACTGTGGCAGTTATGCTCGTCTTATTACAGTGGCAGTAAATTGGTCAAACTTAATTATACAAAGGCTGTGTATTGGTGTAAAAAAGCAAGTGCGCAATACCCCGCAGCTATGTATTATTTGGGTGAAATGTATTTTTTGGGGCGTGGTGTTGAGAAAAATTATCAGCGTGCGCGTGAATATTTTTTTCAATTGACTCGTAAGCAGGCACCGTATGATAGTCCGCAAGCTAAATATTATTTAGGTAAAATGTATTTTGATGGTCTAGGTGTGCAAGTGGATAGAAAGAAAGCTTTAGTTTGGTATGAAGATGCTGCGACACAGAAGCTCCGTTGGCACTTATTTACTAACAAGCAGTCAGTTTATGCAGATTCCAGGGCTCAAATTAAAATGGGAGATTTTTACTGGAAAGGACTAATTGTGAAAAAAAATATTAGGCAAGCACTATATTGGTATCGTTTAGCTCAAGGTCAAAATCACTTGGAAGTGGATGAAAGAATCAAACGTGCAGAAATAGAACTGATGCATGAAATTGAGAAAGCTGATGAAAAAAGGGTACAGGCCAAAATAGCTTTTGATGAGTCTTTAAAAGAAAAGCTTTCTATATGTGTGCAGTCTATGTTATCGAATAAAAATCGTTCAAAAGGTTTTTTGCGTACGTGCTCTAAGTGTTTAGAACGTTGTAAAATAAAAGTGGGTTATCGTGGTAAAGTACAAAAAGTACAACCTGATTTTGATAAAGAATTGCACGCATGCTTTTATAAGAATAGTTGTGATGCAGATAACATTGTTGATAAAGAATTTATACCTAATTAGACTTTTAGCTGGGTTATTTTATTTCTTAACACCTACTTATTTGCAAGGCCTAATGTTATTTCCAGAGAGTTGCTCTCAGAAATTTCTTTGGGGTTAAAGCGAAGTTTTTGGAGTGTTTTTATTGAGCTTTTACCGTGTAAATGCAATTTTCATCACCTAGGAGGTGTCCCAGAATAAAGTTTACAAGCTTCGCTCCTGAACTCGCTGCGCTCAGACATGCATCCGCTCACATTGTAAACTTTATTCTGGGACACCTCCTAA
>JANQJO010000113.1 GCA_028281605.1 Pseudomonadales bacterium | reverse complement strand
GCACAGGAAATAATCTACCCATTGTTCGCTTCTGAACTCGCTGTGCTCAAACATGCATCCGCTCAAAATGGGTAGATTATTTCCTGTGCCTTACCTTACATACTGGTGCTTTGGTCAATAATAAGTTTTTTCACTTATGGTTGAAGTATTAGCTTATCTAAACTCAGCTTTCTTAAAAAGTAAGAGGCCAAGGTTCAGTTTTGATTATGCAAAAATCAAAGTATGATCTCATAGTATTTGGTGCCACTGGTTTTGTGGGTCAAATTTTAGCACGTTATCTTATAGAGCAGATTGGTTGCACAGATTCACCTTCATCAACGGTAAAATGGGCTATTGCGGCACGTTCTGAATCCAAGCTTAAAGCTTTGCGCCAATCACTGGGCGAGGTGGCGGCTACTTTACCTTTGATTGTGGCGGATGCTTTAGAAGAATCTTCTTTAAGAGATTTGTGTGATCAAACCCGCTTGGTGGTCTCGACAGCTGGGCCTTATGCCATACATGGTTCTTTGCTAGTTGAAATTTGTGTTCAAACAGGTACTGACTATTGTGATTTGACAGCAGAAGTTCAATGGATACGTCGCATGATGACACAATATGAAAGTGCGGCTAAGCTGTCTGGTGCACGTATTGTTCATTGCTGTGGGTTTGATTCTATTCCTTCTGATATGGGCGTGTTATTTTTGCAGCAGTATGCGTGGCGCCGTTTCAAAAAGCCTTGTACAGAAGTTAAAATGCGTGTTCGATCTGTCCGTGGAGGTGTTTCTGGAGGGACGTTTGCAAGTTTGTTGAATATACTTCGAGAAGCTTTGGCTAACCCTGTATTGCGTGCACAATTGAAGGATCCTTATATTTTATGTCCGCAAAGTACGTCGATTCGCCCGAAGCAGCACACGATTTTGTTAGCCGAATACGATGCTGATTTTAACAAATGGGTGGCGCCTTTTGTGATGTCAGTTATCAATGAGCGTATTGTTTTGCGCTCTAATGCCTTATCAGCATCTGAGTACAACCCTTTTTTCTACAATGAGGCCGTCTTGACTGGGTCTGGTTTTAAGGGACGTTTGTTGGCGCAAATGTTGAGTTTAGGATTAGGAAGTTTTGTGGCTGTCTCCAGTATTGCTCCTTTACGTTTGTTGATGGAGAAATTTATTCTGCCGGAGTCGGGTAAAGGCCCCAGTGAAAAAATGCAACGAGAGGGTTATTTTGATATTCGATTTTTAGGTAAAACCAACGATGGCCGGGTTTTAAAAGTGAAAGTGACAGGGGATTGCGATCCTGGTTATCGTTCAACAGCAAAGATGTTAGGACAAACGGCTTTGAGTCTTGTTCAGGATGTTGCCTTGACAACAAAGCCAGGGGGATTTTGGACAACAGCTAGCTTGTTTGGTGAACGTTTAATTGAACGCTTGCAAGATAGTGCGGGTTTAAGTTTTACCGTTTTGGATGATTGATTTAAATTCCTTAATTATTATTCCAGCTCCCACCAAGGTTTTTCTTTTTCTACTTGTATTGGCTCTGGTGTCGATGGGTTCTCTTGTGATTCATCTGGAGTATTAGATGAATCTAAAGGTGTGTTTTCTTGTTTACTTTTTTCCGTTTTTGAGCGTATTTCGATTGGTGTTGTTTCATTTAAGGTTGGAAGGGTGTTTATAGGTTCCAGTGATTGTTCGATAGACTCAGGGTTTAAATCAAAAGGATCTTCATCTAAAAAAGGCGTTGAATTAAAATCTGGGTCGAACTTAAAGACTTTTTCTTGTTCAAGCCTATCTTGATTTTTATCTTTATTTTTGTTGGATTCATTTCCTTTGGAATAAGAAACATCTAGGTCTTGTTCACGATATTTTTTGAAACGTTCTTCCAGTTCTTGTTCTTGATTTTTGCTTAAAATTAAAATACTGATTCGTCTATTGATAGGGTCGGTGGGTTCAGAGGGTTTATATAGCGAGGAGGAACCTTTACCTACTACTCGCTCTAGCTGTTGCTCACGCACACCGTATTCGGTGAGCACACGACGTGCGGCATTGGCTCGATCGGTTGATAGTTCCCAGTTTGAATAATCTTTACGTGAGCCGAAGCCGGTTGCATCTGTATGCCCTGAAATACTGATTTTATTAGGTAGTTGTGAAATGTTACGAGCCAGTTCTTTTAAAATAGCCGTAGTATGTGCTTTGATTTCATCTGAACCGCTGTCAAACATAGGCCTGAATTCTTTGTCCATAATTTGAATTTTAAGGCCTTCTTCAGTGATGTTCATTTGGACTTGATCTTTGTACGCTTCTAATGCTTGATCTTGCTCTATTTTGTTTTTAAACTGCTTGGCTAGCTCTTCAAATTTCTTTTGTTCTATTTCTTTAGCTAGGTTTTCGACGGTTTCTGAGTCTATGACTTTTTTGACATCATCTTGGTTAAGTGTTTCACTGGCCGCTTGTCCAGGTAGACTTTTATCTCCGGATCCTCCTAAGTCAATAATATATCTAGAACCGCCTTCTTTAAACCCTATTGGGTCTGAAAAGTAATTTGAAATTGCTTTTTTTTCTTCGATGCTGGTGGCATCCACTAACCAAAGTACTAAAAATAAGGCCATCATGGCTGTGGCAAAGTCTGCAAAGGCAATTTTCCAGGCGCTGTTATGCGCATGTTGCTTTTTACTTTTACGTTTACGAATAATAATGGGTTGTTGATTGTTTTCCACAGTTGGACCTGTTTTAAATTGTAAGTTTTTTTATTAATTAAGTGCCCCTGATACGATCCTCCAGTTCGGTAAAACTTGGGCGTACTGTGTCCATTAGAGTTTTGCGACCAAACTCAACAGCTAATTGAGGGGGAATGCCATTGACCATAGCCATGATGCAGGCTTTGATACACTCAAATACTTTGGTTTCATCTATTGCTTTATACTCTAAAGCTACACCTAAAGGGCTGACAAAACCGTAGGCAAGTAAAATGCCTATGAAAGTTCCAACAAGCGCTGCGGCTACGTGTAAGCCCAGGACTTCTGGAGGCCCCCCTAGGGATTTCATTGTAATTACAATGCCCATGACGGCAGCCACAATACCAAAGCCTGGTAATGCTTCACCAACCCGCCCAATGGCTGAGGCTGGTTGCTCTATTTCATGTGTAATGGTTTCAATTTCAACGTCCATGAGATTTTCTAGCTCGAAAGGTGACATGTTGCCTGAGGCACAAATTCGCAAATAATCACAAATGAACTCCATTTCACGTTGGTTCATGGTGATTCTGGGGTAACGTTCGAATATTTCACTGCTTTCTGGGCTTTCAATGTCGGATTCAATAGACATTAACCCTTCTTTTCTCCACTTTACAAATAGGTCGTGTAACAATGCCAGTAAATCCATGTAATGATTTTGGTCGTATTTAGAACTTGTGAATAGGGTGGGTAGAGCTGCGATGACTGATTTTGTAATATTGGTTGGGTTTGAAGCAATAAAGGCTCCGATGGCAGCCCCGCCGATGATGAGCAGCTCATAAGGTTGCCACAGGGCTGCCAGTTCTCCATGCGATAGCACGTAGCCTCCTAGCACACTACTGATTACAATCGTAAAACCTATCAAAATTGGCATAACGCTATCTTGCTTGTCCTAGTATGAAATACCTTCTTTTGTATTTAGTTTAGAAGTTTGTAGTGCTTTACTAAATATACAGAGGCTGTTTTCTTGTTATTAAAAGCACTTGCGTAAATGGTAGGTTGATATTATGACGGTAGGGCCTGTAGAAGAAGAAAGTGATGACCCTTTGCTACCTTGGTTAAGAGTGTTAGATTCAAGTCCATTGCCCATTTTAGCTCATACTGGTAAAGTGCTGATCAGTACTTTACAAGATGAAAATGTTGCATTAAGTCAATTGACCAAACTCATTGTTCAAGACCCTGCTGCGTGTTTGCATGTCTTAAGGAAAGCCAATTGGCTTTCGCATCGAGGCAAGCATAGTGATATTATCAGTATTTCACACTGTGTATCTGTGATTGGGTTTGAAGAATTAAAGGGTTTATTGAGTTCTTTACCTATTTTAAAAGATCAATATGAGTTAAGCAGTGTGATTAATTATACTCGCTCAATTATGCGTAGCCTACATGCAGCCACTCAGGCGAGGCATTGGGCAATGTTGCGCAGTCAAGCAAATCCAGAGCATGTTTTTCTGACAGCGTTACTTTATGGGGCGCCCTTATGGGCGCTTTGGCAAACAGCGCCGGCTGAAATGAAAATTGTTGAGCACCTCATACTCAATGAGAAAGTTCCCGTACAAGAAGCGGAAAAAAGTGTACTGGGCTTATCGGTTGCAAGCTTGGCACAAAATTTAGCGTGTTTGTGGGGATTGCCTACGGTGGTGCAAGAGGCTTATGATCCTAGTAACCAACCGATGATCAGCTTATTGCTCCATTATGGAAAAAAGGCACGTGCAGGTCAATTGGAAGCATTGCCTGCTTTCGATGAAGAGGGTGTAGCACTTAATTCACCTGCTGCACAAGTTTTATTGGCTAATTGGTTGGCTGTTGAGGCGGATGTAGATTGGTATTCTAGACAGATGCAGCGTTGTTTAGGTGTGATCGCTGCGTATTTGAATTTGCCTTTAGAGCAGGTTTGGAAACAAGTGCGTGCTGAGGCTTGTAATATTTCCCGTGCTTTCCCTTTGCCTGGTATTATCACACCAGGTGAACGATTTTTATTGTCACGTGATGCGCCTAAACGAAGAAAGATTAAGCCAAGTCAGCTGGCAGGGCAGGTTCAAGACTTATTATCGAAGAAGGATATTTTATTGCAAGATGGTCCTATGCATTTCAGTGCTGATCAGGCTCTTCAAGTTGTTGTAGAATCGATTGAACACAACAACAATATTCAATTCATAGGTGATCAGGCATTTTATAAGAGTTTCTTAGATCGTATGCGGTTAAAGCCAGACAGTTTTGCTACTTTGCATGAATTGTTAGAATCTGCGACTGAAGCTTTACAGCTTGGGCTTGGTTTTGCGCGAGTTGCCGTGTTGTTAAAAGAGCGAGAAGGGAACTTATTGCATGCTATTTGTTATGCAGGAGATCCTGATCAGAGTACCTTAGATGAATTAGTGATTGATCTGGAAACGACTAATCTTTTTACTAAACTGTTGTTAAAATCGACAGCGCTTTGGGTGGGGCAAGGTGAGAATGCAAGTTTGTTTAAGCTATTACCGAACAATTTTAAACAGGCCAGTGGTGAAGTGGACTCGTTTTTTGTGAGATCTATTTTTAACCAAAAAAAACCTTTGGGGGTGCTTTATGTAGATGCAGGTCAGGGGCATGAGCGATCGCTTTGTGAAAGCCAGTATAAAAACTTTAGGTTGTTTTGTAAGCTTATGGCGCAGTGTATTAGGAAGGTTGAGGAGCCTAGTCTCTAACGTAAATGCAAAGTTTGGCGTGGTTTTTTTTTGGTTTTTTTGGTTTTTTTTTGAAAGTGAGCACGAGTTAACATGATTAATTGCAAAAGTTCTTAATTTCTTAATCATAGAGTGATTTTTGTTATACGATGTTATAGACATTAGAGTTATAAGAGGTTAAAGTAACTTACAGAAAAGAATAACAATGAAACAGATCTATGGATTGCAATCACATTGCCTATGATCTAATCTGTTAGTTAAGAGATAAGTCTTAATAGGTCTGTTGTTTGAATCTGTGGCGGCAGTGCCTGTAGGGGGGCTATATTATGAGTAAGAAGGATATACAGTGCGGTCAAGATGGCTTGCATGAGTTTGAGCAGGTCATGGAGTCCCAGCCGGTGAACTTGTTTGGTTTAGGTAGGCTAATAGCACTGTCAACCATTTTTCAAGTGTTGCTTTTCTTTTTTTTAGGTGTTTGGTTTGTACTAGGCTTAGCTTGTATGACCGTATTATTGCTGTTTGTATTGACTTCTGTACGTTCCATAGATGCACCTGATTCAGTACAGGTGCTGTCTGGAGGTATCAGTCTGACCAAGGAAAAAGCCGATTCCAAAGCTTAATGTGCAATGACTTTTAGGTTGAATAGGTTGAAAATTATCTTCTTGTTTTTTTATAGATAACCTCATTTTTACAATGATTCTTTAAGTGCTTCAGTTGTCGATCGACGTCTATTTGATAGGGTTGGCCAATCCGAATTGAATTTCATCGCCCACACTCTACCTTGTTTTAATGAACAGAATTATAAAATTTTTATATTATAATCAATGAGTTAATTTTTTAGATTGTCTGACAATCTAAAAACTGTCGTATACAGAGTACTTTTGTATATAATGCCTGTCTGCACTAGACTTGCTTGCACTAGCTGCATTTAAACCGTTATTACTAGCCATAAACAGTCATTAATTTTTTGTTTCTTATGAAAAACTTATTGAATATTCCACCTTTACCATCTTCTGCTGACCAAAAGCACTACTGGGGTGGTCTAGAAGGCACCAGCTTACTTTTAGCTATATGTGAGTCTGTCAGAGCCTATCCAGGGTTAAGTTTGGTGATTGTAAACAGCAGTCAAGCCGTGTTCGAACTAGAAAGTGCGTTTGACTTTTTTTTAAAAGAAGTGCAGCAAAAAGAGGTTTTGCCAGAGAGAGATGGGCAAAGACAGCAGACTTTCCCAGCACACCGAGTGCTCAGTTTTCCAGATTGGGAAACATTGCCTTATGATAATTTTTCTCCGCATCAAGATATTATTTCTCAGCGAATTGAAGCCTTAAGCCAGTTAGCTGTTGCTCAACAAGGTTGTGCTACTTTGGTGGTCGGAGTGGCGACTTTGTTGCACTGGCTTGCACCTAGAAACTATGTTGGTGCCAATACCTTTGAGGTCAAAATTGGACAAACATTCCAAGTTGTAGAAGAAAGAAGGCGTTTGGAAGCCCTTGGATATAATTGTGTTGAAACAGTTTACGAGCATGGAGAGTTTGCGTTACGGGGCTCGATTTTGGATGTGTTCCCGATGGGGTGCAGCCTACCTGTTCGTATTGAATTGTTTGACGATGAGATCAGTACTTTACGTGCTTTTGATCCGGAAACACAAAGATCTAAAGAAAAGTTTGATAGTGTGCGAGTGTTGCCAGCTCGTGAGATCCCTTTGTCAGATAAGGCACTGAATTTATTTAAGCAAAATTTCAGAGAGCAATTTGATGTTGATTATACTCGTTGCCCTTTGTATCAAGATATATCAGAAGGGATAGCTGCTTCTGGTATAGAGTATTATTTAGCTTTGTTTTTTGATGAGCTGGAATCGTTTTTTCAATATCTGCCCAAAGAAACTTTAATTTTTTGTGTGGGTGATTTAGTCACGGCTGTTGAAAGCTTTTGGCAGGAAACTCAACAGCGTTATGAAGAACATCGCTATGATGTGTTGCGCCCAATTTTGCCTCCAGAACAGGTGTATTTAAAAAAGGAAGAGTTTTTTGCGCACCTTAAACAATTTAAACAAGTTGTAATACCGACTAAGGAACATGAAGCGCGTTATCAAGATAAGACTCAATATAAGCGTTTTGTGACATACCCTCCTCCTGAATTATCAGTGAATAATAAGCTATCTAATCCTCTATCAGCATTGACATCTTATATAGCCGCATGTTCTGAACAAAATAAAAGAGTCTTGTTTTGTGCAGAATCTGCTGGTAGGAGAGAAACCTTACTTGAGTTGTTCTCACGTTATCAGTTTTATCCGAAGGTGGTCCAATCTTGGATCGCGTTTCTTGAGACTGATATTCAAGTGGCGATGACTGTGGGCGCGCTTGATCAAGGTTTGGAGCTTGATGAGTGGGTGTTGATTTCTGAGTCTCAACTGTTTGGTCATCAAGTATTTCAGACGCGTAGACAGCGTAAACAAGAAGATATAGCGGATAATATTGTAAGAGATTTAACAGAATTAAAACTGGGTGCGCCCGTAGTACATATCAATCATGGTGTTGGTCGTTATCAGGGTTTGGTAAAGCTTGAGTTTGATGGCCAATCACAGGAATTTTTATCTTTGCAATATTCAAGTAACGATAAACTGTATGTTCCAGTTTCTTCTTTACATTTGATTTCTCGTTATGCGGGTTTAGAGGAAGAACGAGCACCTTTGCATGCTTTGGGCTCGGAGCAATGGCAAAAAGAAAAGCGTAAAGCGATGGAGAAGGTGCATGATACGGCAGCACAGTTGCTTCATATTTACGCTAGGCGAGCCGCTAAAGAGGGTTATGCTTTTACAGTTGAAATGTCTGAATATGAAAAATTCTCAAGCCAATTTCCTTTTGAAGAGACAGCTGATCAGAAAAAAGCGATTGTAGAGGTTTTAACTGATTTAAAATCAGGTAAGCCGATGGATCGATTGGTTTGTGGAGATGTGGGTTTTGGTAAAACTGAAGTGGCTATGAGAGCGGCGTTTGTGGTTTTGCAGCAAGGTTTTCAAATCATTGTATTGGTGCCGACCACCTTATTGGCGCAGCAGCATTATGAAACATTTAAAGATAGATTTGCAGAGTGGCCAGTGAATATCGAAGTATTATCTAGATTTAAATCGTCTAAAGACCAAGCAGAAGTTTTGAAAAAATTTTCAAGTGGTGCAATAGATATAGTAATTGGAACCCATAAACTTTTACAAGACAATGTTAAGCCGCATAAGTTAGGTTTGGTGATTATTGATGAAGAACATCGTTTTGGTGTGAGGCAAAAAGAAAGACTCAAATCGTTTTGTAGTGATGTAGATATTTTAGCACTGACGGCAACGCCCATTCCTCGTACGCTCAATATGGCGATGTCTGGTATTAAAGATATTTCTATTATTGCAACGCCACCGGAGAAACGCTTATCTATTAAAACCTTTGTGCGCGAGTATAATAAAGCCTTGGTTAAAGAGGCTGTTCTAAGGGAGCTCAGAAGAGGGGGACAGGTTTATTATTTACATAATGAAGTCAAATCCATAGAAAAAGCTGCTGAAAATGTTCAAACTTTGGTGCAAGAAGCGCGAGTGGGTGTAGCGCATGGTCAGCTTCGAGAAAAAGAGTTAGAGAAAGTGATGTCTGATTTTTATCATAAAAGGTTTAATGTTTTAGTGTGCACGACAATCATTGAAACCGGTATAGACATTCCAACAGCTAATACGATTATTATGGCGCGTGCTGATAAGTTAGGATTGGCACAGTTGCATCAGTTGCGGGGCCGAGTGGGTCGATCTCACCATCAGGCGTATGCTTTTTTATTTACACCGAATAAGAGATTGATGACAGCGGATGCGATTAAACGGCTAGAGGCAATTTCACAAGCTGATAATTTGGGTGCTGGTTTCACTTTGGCCAGTCATGATTTGGAGATTCGTGGTGCGGGAGAGTTTCTGGGGGAGGAGCAAAGTGGTCATATCACAAAAATTGGTTTTTCGTTGTATATGGATATGTTGGATAAAGCGGTCAGTGCGATTAAGGCAGGTAAAGTACCAGATTTGGATCAGCCTTTTGAGCAAGGGTGCGAAATCAATTTAAGATCTCAAGCCTTAATTCCAGATGATTATTTACCTGATGTGCATATGCGTCTTATTTTCTATAAAAGAATTGCAAATGCGGACTCTAGTGAAGGTTTAAGGGATTTGCAGGTTGAAATGATCGATCGTTTTGGTTTGTTGCCTATTGCAGTTAAGCACCTTTTTTTGATGACACAACTCAAATTACAAGTGCAGGATTTAGGTATTAGTAAAATTGAGTATGGCCCAGAAGGTGGTTACATCCAGTTCAGTGAGCAAACGCGTGTGGATCCTATGCAGATCGTGAAGTGGGTACAGATGCGCCCTCAGCAATTTCAGCTCAGTACGGCGCACAAGTTAAGATTATTGTTACGATTATCGGATGTTAATGAGCGGATTGATTATTTGGAAGGTTTGATCAGGGACTTAAGGGTATGAGTATGTTTTATGTAAGGGCTTGGTTTGGGGTTTTGGTCAGTGTGTGTTGTGTCTCAGTTGTTTGGGCCAGTGTTCCCTGGTATCAAGTGGAGCTTTATATTATTACCCAAAACGAAGGGAGTATGGTTGAAGCTGAAATTTGGCCTGATCCTTCCAATTTATTTTTAGAAATTCCGCAAGAATCGGTTGTAGTGGATTTACAAAGTACGGTAGCTTTAGATATTGCTTATCAACAGTTATCAAGTGATAAAATAAAAACACGGGCGATGCATGAGGCTTTAAAGAAATCCAGCCGTTATCGTGTTTTATATGCAGCTGCCTGGCGTCAGCCTTTTTATAAAAAGGAAGGGGTTTTGCCGATTTTTATACAGGGAGGCAGAAAATATGGCGATTTTTATGAATTAGAGGGAGTTGTTAAATTGCATGTGGCACGCTATTTACATATAGAGGCGCATTTGATTATGGGGGTTTTTGATTTGATTCCGGCAGGCCAAGAAGGTGGTTATTATACAGATGCTGCTGCGGTTATTGATCCTTTTGCAAGTGAGCAGCAAGGTGGACAAGAGCAACAATATAAAGGTCGCTCTGCTCAGAGCAGGTCTGCTTATATCCCTATTGAGCTATATGAATTAAAGCAGTCTAGACGAATGAGGAGCGGTGAGCTGCATTATCTGGATCATCCGAGGTTGGCTGTGCTTGTTCAAATCAATCGTACATGAGTTGATTATTTTGTCGCATTTATTCAGGTTTACATAGGAAGACGTTGTCTATGGGCTAGAATCTCATCTGTATAACCTTCAAATAATTTACTGTGCAAAGTAGTAAGTGGGAAGAAAAAATTGCTCAATGAGTTCTCCTGAATTTAGTTTCCCTATAGGTTTGGCCTCTGGTTCATTTTGGTCTGTGTTGATAGGTGCCGCAGATTCTTGCTTGTGTACCTCGATTAATGTTTTTAGTTTTTTTGGATCATAAATGATTTTTTCACCTGCCTGAGTAACTTCAGCTGCAAGCACTGGTGGGCCATTAACACAATCTCGATACCAAAACTTAAGTCCTTTTTGTTGTAAATAAGTTGAAGTCATGTCGAAAAATGTATTGGCTTTTCCTGTGAAGTCTTTTGGATCACATTGATAAATACCATCTTTAAGGCGCTGCTTGATAGATTGTTGTCTAATTTCGAGTGGTGTAGTGATGTGATCAAAGGTAAATTGAGCACCGAATTCGGTCATTTTATCTACTGCTGCTTGGAAGAATTTGTTCGTACTGGTGATTGAAAGTTTACAGTTTATTTTCTTTGACAAAATGAGTGCGACTTGAAGGTTATGCATGACTTGAGAGAGGCCTCGTAGCGTGTCATATCGCTTTATCAAAATTTCGTCTTTTGTGCTTTCCTCATTACTTTTTAGAAATTGATTAAATGCGGTGAGAATAGTCATAGCATGATAATCGAAGTCCAACTGGATGGGTCCTTTTTTAGCTTGTTCCGCTGATGGTTTGTTAGGTGAAAATATGACGCTTGTCGGTTCATATAGTTTTGTTTTACCGCTGCCAGGGGGGGCTATGGTTTGCGAAATTGAAAAAGTCTCATCTTGATTTTCAGCTGGTTTCAGTGTGTTAACCCATTGAATAAATTTAAGAAAATCAAGTTTTAAACTTTGTATTTGTTCAGCAAAATAGTTTTTTAATGGATCCAGTAGAAGATGCATTGGCATTGGCGAAAATCGGTCTAGCTGTAGTTCTATCGCCATATCTCTAATACTAGAAATTTCTGTATTTTGTTGAGTTGTTAAAGAATTTATAATTTTTTCACATACGATTTCCTTCAATTGATCGTCAGAACATGTTTTTATGAACGAGGAATGTTCTAATACTGCAGAAAGCAGTTTGTCACGGATAGGGATGATGTTCTGACGGGTGGGACCTAGCTTTTTTTCAAGTTCTTGCAGCGAGGTTTCGATGGTTTTTTTATTTCTAGGGTCGTAGCTTTTTCCAGATTGTAAATAGTATGGTTGTATAGCCTGATACCGTATCAAATATTCACGAATAGATTTTAATTCATTAGAGCCTAATTCAGATAATGCCTCTTTAACTTGTTTGAAATTTCGTGGCTCGCTCATGTGTCTTGTTTGTGTCTTGGTGTTGCAGTGAATTTGTGTCAGTTTTGATTTTACAATTGTCCAAGCTGATCTTAAACAAGACATGCTTAAGCATTCGAATCTTTTTGTATAAGCTTGATTTGGTGAGTTTGGTGAGTTTGGTGAGGAGGAGGCCTTCGTTTTTTCTGTGTTTTTTGTATCTTGTGGCGCATCAGTTTGATTGAATTTAATACAGCTTGTCTGCATAACAGCCTCGTATTTATTTTAACTTTATTTAAATTTAATGAGATGAAAGTATATTGTAGCGTGCTTATGACCGAAAGCGATCAGAGAATTCTACTCTAGAAGCAGACAGTTTTACAAGTTGGAAACTCTTTGTATACCAATGGGTTTCTGGAATGTTTTGTTATGTAGTGACAAGATTAGTTATTGGTCTATATGATGGAGTCGTGCAATTGGTTCTGTGTATTGTTTTTATTTTTCTTATGCGTTAACAGAATAGTAAAGCTGTTCGTGTAGAAAATAAAGACTGATGAAATCTATTTTTTGCAGGCTATAATCTGTGTAGAGCACTGTACAAGGAAGTGGTTAGAAGGATCTAGGTGATTATATGGAATCTGCAAAAGTCTTTGAGTTTTCTGATTTTTTCCAATCTGATCTTGATACGATTCGTATTTTACATGTTGAAGATAATGAGTTTGATGCCAAGCTTATCAAGGAATTGTTAAAGAATTCTGATTTAGAGTCTTTTGATATTACTTGGGTTAAGAGTGTCGCAGAAGGTTTATATAGGCTTAGTGGTCACAATTATGATTGTATTATACTTGATTTTTATTTGCCTGATGACGAAGGGCAGTTGGCTATAAAAAAAATTGAACAAAAAGCCAAGGAAACACCTGTGTTAGTATTAAGCGGTTATGATTGCTCTGATCAAGGTTTAGTTTCAGCTCGGATGGGAGCACAGGATTATCTGACTAAAGATCAAATCACCCCAAAAATTTTATCGAGAGCTATTCGCTACAGTATTGTCAGAAAGCTCAGAGAGCGTGAAATGAAAGTAGCTTTGCAGCATGATAGCTTAACTGGCTTGCTTACAAGAAAGTTGATTCATGATCGTATCACTCATGCTATTGAACGGCATAAACGTAATCGTAATCAATTAGCGGTTATGTATTTAGATTTGGATAAGTTTAAGTGGATTAATGATACTTTTGGTCATAGTGCGGGTGATGCTGTTTTATCTGAATTAGCAAAAATATTGCAAGACTCTGTTCGTAAAGAGGATTCTGTGGGTCGTATGGGTGGAGATGAGTTTGTAATATTATTTGAAAATATTCAATGTCCGGACAACCTTTGTCAAATTTCTCATAAGATTTTTCAAGGTTGTAGTCAGCCTGTGAAGCACAACGGTTGTCAGCATTCTATTAATCTTAGTATCGGCATTGCTTTGTTTGATGGTGCAAGCAATATGGGTGATATTAATGCAAATACTTTACTTGAGCAGGCTGATTTTGCTATGTATCGCTCTAAGTTGGTAGATGGTAATCATTTTGAATTTTTTGACAGACAGACAGCGGCTCAATGTCAAGTAAAAGAAATGATGAGTTCTGGCTTGGCTGCTGGTTTTAGTAATAATGAGTTTAAAATATCTTATGATCCTATTTATAATGCTCAGACTTTGAGTTTTGTAGGTGGGGAGGCTTGTTTATGTTGGCAGCACGGTAAAACGGGCCTGATGAAAGCTGATGCCTTTTTGCCGATTATGGAAGAATTAAATTTAGCAAGGTCTTTGGCTGATTGGTATTTGAATCAAACTTTACTGCAATGGTCTGCTTATCTTAAGCAGATGAAAAATTTGAAAGAACAATCATCGATGTTATTGTTAACTTTGCCAATGAAGCTTTTGTTTGATAAGAGTGGGTTTGAATTTTTGAAAAAAAGCTTTGATGATTGTGATGTTGATTCCGACAATGTTGTGTTAAATATAGCAGGTGATAAATTAGTAAAGAATTTATCTAAAGCTTGTTTGTTGACTCAGCAGCTTTCCAGTGAATTGGGCGTTAAAATTTGCATCACAGATTTTGGCTCTCACCAGACCTCTCCTGCGGTATTAAGTGATATGACTTGTCATTATTTAAAACTGAGTCCTTCATTATTAAAAGTACCATCATCGAATGATGATCAATCACGCAAAAAATTGTCCAAAACAGTGTTGGCTATGACGCAGGCCTACCGTTTGTTGGCAAAACAATTAGGGTTACAGATTATTGTTCCACCTGTTGAGGCTGATTCAGTGTATGAGCAGTTGATTGAACAAGGGTATGCTTACTTTCAGCAAGAAGGTTTGTCAAAACAAGGTATTACTAAACTGCTTGATTTTTACAAACCCTAGCCTGAACTCGCTTTGGCTTTGTCAAAACTGAGTCGATAAGACTGGTCAACCTGAACGATTTTTGATTATAATATTCAAATTTCACGGATGGTCCCGATCATGAAATGCCCTC
>JANQJO010000111.1 GCA_028281605.1 Pseudomonadales bacterium | reverse complement strand
AACAAGGTAAATACGATGTCAAATCACCAAACTAAGATATTGAAGGCGATCGCTCCAAAACTGCAAATGTAGTGAGCACAAATCGAGGGAAACTTGGGTACTGAGTAGTACATAATTTCATGAGAGAGCATTATACAATGAAGGCTGTCCCACAGTCAAAATAGGTATTCTCAAACAGCCGCTTACTTGGGAAGGTGTTATGTCTATATGGTTTGCTTGTTAAAGAAGGAGCACGCAATATGCCTTTTTAAATCAAACTGCATCAGTGTCACAGCTTTAAATATACGTAAATTTTTGGACGAATGTTTATGAGGTATCTATAGTTAAGAACATTAAAAACAGCCATGAGTAAATACAGTATGGCAAAAAGATTTATTGGCTAACAAAAGGCAAAGGATTATGCAAAAGACAGCTTTATTACAAGGAAAGCATGAGGTCAATCCAAGCAATATTAAAGAGGCCTTGCAGCAGGCGACAGAGATTGAAATTGCTACGATACCCGTATATCTCTACACCTATTACTCGATTAATCGTGTACCTGATCAAACGAGCATCCAAAATGAACTGGAAGCAATGCTGCTAAAAAAAGGTATGACTCAGCAGGATGCAGAAGAAAAAGCCTTAGCGTTATCGGCACGCATTATGGTGATATCTAATAAAGCGGGCGCTTTGATTTTAAGCGTGGTCATAGAAGAAATGCTGCATATGTCCTTGGCCTCCAATGTTAAGCAAGCCTTGGTGGGTGACCCTGAGTTAGTCGGTAAATCACCTTCAGTGTGGCCTGCGTATTTACCGGGCCATGAGCCACCGTTTCCGATTAATCGCAGTAAACTCAGTCTTGATCAATTGTATACGTTCTTACAGATAGAAAGCCCTAAACCGTTGCTGGGCAAAGATGATAAACCCACCGCTTTACCATATGTAACGATTGGGGAATTTTATCAATTGATTGAAGACTGTATTACTCGAGATTTTTCTAATCCTCAGTGTTACCACACCGATAGGCCGCAATTGATACCGGGGCGAGCCTATTATGCTCAAAATGACATTGATACTGTGTATTACAATAAATACCATAAACCTAAATTTGAAAATGCAGCAGATAGCGGTGATTTGGTTCATGTTGTTGATCAGGTCAGTGCTTTAAAAGCGCTTGAAACTATTGTGACACAAGGTGAAGGCAGTAAAGGGGGAAATACCTTAAACCCTGATGGTTCAGTGAATTGTGCAGGTATTAAGCCCGGTGATTATGATGATAAAGCTCATGAAGAGCTAGCGCATTTTGATAAATTTAATCAGCTCTATTGTCAGTTACAGGCTTTGCAAGAAGAATTTAAAGGTTTATTCGGTGATGACTTTGATGTAGGCCAGTACTTTATTTACAATGTTCCAGATAACCCGTCGACATCGGATTACCCTGAAACCGTTCAAAAAGTTTCAACCTTGACTAATGCTGTGTACAGTTACTTATATGTGATGACGCAAGCTTGTTATCGTGCCGATGCCAATACGCAATATGAAATTTTTATGTTTGGTATTCATAAATCAATGATGTGGATATTGGGATCTTTGTGTAGCATGATGCCAAGCTTTAAGTACATCGGTCATGATGGTCGAGAGTATGAAGCAGCTCCCACTTTTGAAGAATATACGTTTAGTGCAGCTAGTACACCTAAAGCGCAGATTATACAGCTATTTAACGAGGCTGTTGCGGTCTATGACGGCGTGGCTTATCTCAAAGAACGTATTGAAGATTTACCCAATGTACCTTTAGAAGGTTATCTTGAAAAAACAGAGCAAGCATTAATGGCTTAAGCGTAAAAATACGGTAAAGGAATAAAAAATGTCAAAGTTAAAAGAAGGCGTGCAAGCAAATAGTTGTGGTGGCAGTCACAGTTGCGGTGGTAGCAATAGCTGTGGCGGTAGTGGCGGTGGTGGTAGCCAAAGTCAAGACGTAAAGGTACCTTTAGAATTGCATGCTTGCATGGGGCTGAATGCCTGTAAAGGCCATGACCGTTTTGGTACCAATGATTGTGCAGGAAGAGGGTATTGTGCGACGCAACAGCATGTTTGCCATACCTTGAATAACTGTAGATACCAAGGTGGATGCGGGTTATACGGTGATGCGGCAGAGCAATGCAAGCCGGGTGCGAATGATTGCTCCTGGCAGGGTAGTTGTGCCACACCGATTCAAGCAGAGCGTTTTAGTACATTAGGCCCGAATACGGGTAAAAGTGTATGGTTATTAGCGCGACAATTATTTGAGCAGCGCATGGCTAAAGCGCGGCGAAACGTGGGGCCTTCGCCGTATCCTGCGGGTCCACCTCAGGCTTGGTTGGAATCATTGGGTGAGTACGATTCTTGTGGTAACTCAGGCGATAAGTTTTGTACATTTGGTTTTAATAGCCCCGAGCAGAATGCGCAGGAATTGATTGATACCAGTATTAAAGCGATGCCTGAAACTTTAAAAGAGTGTGGCTGTACGACTGATTGTGATTGTCAATGAGTATCAGGGCGGTGTTAGATCAGACTCAGGCTGATATGGGCTTGGGTCTTGGTTTAAGAAGCCAGCATTTTAATCACATTATGCAGCATAAGCCTGACGTCGATTGGTTTGAAATTATTTCTGAAAACTTTATGGACTCAGGTGGGCGTCCTCGTCATATCCTGCGGCGTATTAGAGCGGATTACCCCATTGTCATGCACGGTGTTTCTTTGTCGATTGGTAGTACTGATCCACTTGACGCTGAGTACCTGACGTGTTTAAAGGCGCTTATTGATGAAGTAGAGCCGACTTGGGTGAGTGATCATCTGTGTTGGACTGGTGTTTTAAGTTTAAATACTCATGATTTACTGCCATTACCTTTAAGTGAAGAATGTTTGTTGCATGTGATCGAACGTATTGATTATGTTCAAGAAGTTATACAGCGGCCTTTAGTGTTAGAGAATCCCAGTACTTATTTAAGCTTTCATCAGTCGACGATACCGGAGTGGGAGTTTTTTACAGCGCTTATTGAGAAAACTGGTTGTAAGATGTTGTTGGATGTGAATAACGTCTATGTATCTGCATTTAATAATGATTTTGACCCCGTGACCTATATAAAAGGTTTGCCTCATGCCTCGATTATGCAGATGCATTTAGCGGGGCATCAGTGTTGTGGTGATTATATCATTGACACCCACGATAGTCAGGTGACAGAAGCGGTTTGGAAGCTGTTTAATTTAGCTTGGCATTTAACCGGGGGTGTTTCAACAAGTTTGGAATGGGACGGTAATATTCCTTCATTTCAGGTATATCATCAGGAGTTACTTAAGGCGAAGCAGTTTATGCAGGCGCTACCTAAAGATGGTTTATCCAAGGACTGTGTGCTATCCAATCGTGCTTTGGTTTCGGGTGTATCGGTTGAGAGTCCTGTCGTGGCTAACCCCATTGATTTTGTGGTGAGTGATATAAAATCAGAACTTGTTTCGTAGTATGATGGGTAATGAGTGAAGACTTGACATTAAACGATATTCAGCATGACATGCAAGGTGCCTTGCTGAATCCAAGTGAGTGTTCAGATGTTTTTATACACTATGTAAAACCTTCAGCACGTTTGTCTGCAAGGGCGCATTTGGGTATTTATCAAGAAAGTTATAGGATGCGCCTACAGCAGTGTATGGCGGTTCAATTTGCAGCTTTAAAGTATGCCTTGGGTGATGAATTATTTCAATTGTTTGTTGATCAATACATCCAGGCGTACCCGTCAGACAGTTACAGTTTAAATCATTTAGGTCAGCATTTTGCTTGCTTTCTTGAAGAAACTCGGCCTGATGCAAAACGACCAGTTCGAGAAAATTGGCCTGATTTTATGATAGAGTTGGCTGATTTTGAGTTTAGCTTGAATAGACTGTTTGATCTTGAAGCAGATGATGAGGGAGATGTAGCAACAGAGGCTGATTTTGATGAGCAACTTAAGTTATTGCCTGTTTTTGCGTTGTTTCAGCATCAATTTCCGATTATGGATTATTATCAACGTTATAATAATGATGAGCGTCCAGAGCTGCCTTTTCCAAAACAAAGTTGTAGTATTGTGATTCGTCATCGTTATCGCTTGGGTTTGTTTGATTTAAATTTTTCTCAGTATCGATTTCTTGAGTTATTGAAAAAAGAAGGCTCTATTGATCAAGCCAAGCAAGCGATGCAGGGCTTATTTGGCTGTGAGCAGTCAGAGCTTGATGCGATGTGGCTGCAATGGCGGAAAAAATGGATAGCTTTGGGGTTTTTTAGAAAGTAATTTTTTACCGTGCAAACGCAAAAAGTCTACTTTTACCTTCGGCTACTCTGTTTACTCTCAGCTGTACCTATTGTGTCAACGTAAACTGAATGGGTACAGTGAGCGTCAGTGTTTTTACGTTCAAATTTTGAGGGATTTTAGGCAGAGGGCTTGCCCTTTTTAGCATATCAAGAGCTGCTTTATCTAGGATCTTGTGTCCTGAGCTTTCTACTATTGTAAATTCATTGATTTGACCACTAGTGTTTATTGAAAATCGAATTTTAACAACACCTGTTATGCCCGTTTTTTTGGCTCGCCTAGGGTAGCGTTTGTGTTTGGCTAACCATGCTGCAAGTTTCATATAATAAGTTTGTTGGGCTTTTTGATGTCCTTGGCTGTACATAGAGTTCCTAGATGGTGTGCTTACGACCTGTGGATGTGTTTGTTGATTTTGCTTGGATTCTGATTGTTTCGTGTTTTTAGTTTGTGTTGTTGCCATTTTTTTCTTTGGGCTTGGTTTGGAAGTTTTAGGTTTTTCTGGTACAACAAGTTTGTTGGGCATTTTAAAAATGGGTGTGGCTTTTGGTGTTATATCGGTGTCTGCATCTGATGCTTTTGACTTTGATTTTGAGTCAGCTTCTGATTTGATTTCATTTTCTTCAGAGAAGGGTGTTTCAGCTTGATAGGGAGCTGCTGAACCAATATTGACCTCAATGCCACTTTTTTTGTTGGTTTGAGCCGATAGTTTTACATTGCGATGATCTGCGTACCAAACATTGGCAATGATGAGGTGGATGATAATGGCTATACTTAAGCAGAAAAAAAAATGTGTATGGGTGGCTTTATGTTCTGTGCTCATGTATTGGTGTCTATGGTTGCTAGATGAAATTTGTTTACATTGAGGGTGCGTAAACCCTGCAGTACCGGATCTAAGACTTTGGCGGATAGTTGTGAGTCTACCTTTAAGACTACTTCTAGAGAGTTCGAGGTGTGAGAGTTTAAATGACTTGTTTTTATGTGTGTTTGTAGTTGTTCTTCTAGTCTTTTGGGAGATTCTCCAAAAAATTGTTGATTATTGATCCAAAGGTTTCCATCAGCAGTGATGATTATGGTGAGTGCTGTTTCAGTCAGTCCTTGCTTGCTGGTTGACTGTGGTGGTATGAGCTCAGTGGTATCTTGCTCTGCTATATGGCCGGCTACCATGAAAAAAATCAACATTAAAAAGACAATATTAATGAGTGGGATTAAGTGAGTCTCGCTGGTGCTGGGAGTTTTTGATTGCTGTGCTATTAATATTTCTGTTTTATGATTGATCCACATTATTATTGTGGTTCCGTATAAGAGCTGGTTAAATGGATTTGGTTAAGCCCGTGGGCTTTAAAATAATCTAGAGTGTTAACCAGCTCTTGTATTGTAACTTTTGTGTTTGGTGTTACAATGATTGCGGCTTGTTGTTGGCTCAGACTTTGAGTGAGTACCTCAAATTCAAGTTGATCTAAGTTGTAGGTGCGGTCTTGGTGTTTTATTTTATTTAAGCCCAGTAGTAAGAACCTATTAGGTGTTTTTGTGACTGCGGTAGTGTTGTTGGTTTGGGTAGTGTTGGAAAAAGATAGCTGGTGCCATTGTGAGAACGTTGAAGAGAGCATGAAAAACAGCAAAAGAATAAAGACAACATCAATTAAAGGGGTCAGGCTGATGCGAGTTGGTTTGCGGGGTTTGACGAGCGGTAACACCGGGTTTTCACTCTATGCTGCAGTATGATGGAGTTTGTTGAGAGTTTGTATGCTGAGTAGTTCACTAATAGCTTCTTGCATTTGCTCGGCACAACGGTCGACACGCCTATCAAACCAGTTGTAAAAAATGGTTGCAGGGATCGCTACAGTTAAGCCTACAGCGGTTGTGAGCAATGCTTGCCAAATACCTCCTGATAATACTGAAGGGTCGACTTTTTTGCCGGCTACTTCCATAGCCTGGAAGGCTTCTATCATGCCTAAAACGGTGCCGAGTAATCCAACTAGAGGAGCCAGGTTGGCTATAACTTCTATAGGCCTTAGGTAATGTCGTAATTGGTTGAGTTTTGTATGGGCTAGTCTCGAATACTCATCGAGTAATTCAGAGCCTATTGGTATGAGGTTATTGTTTAAATCTTGACAATATTTTGCTAGGATTGAGTTGGTGGGACCTGTACTGCCTCTTGCTATTTTTAAAGCAGATTCATAATCTTTTGCTTTGCATAACGATAATATTTGAGTTGTTTGTACGGTTGCTTTGGATGAAAAGAGACCTGCTTGTATGAATAAAACCAGTTTTAAAAAAACTAAAGTCATGAGAACTGTGGAGAGTATCAGCAAGGCTCCGATAGCGGGGCCGCCTATTTGTATAAATTGAAAAAATGTCTCTAACCAATCAGATGACATGGGTAGTAATTATACGGTATGGTTCTTTAGCTCTGACAGAGTATGTATTCTAAAATGTCGATAACTTGCTCTGGCGTGCGGGCTGTCGCGTTAGCCGCTGTATCGATTTCTTTTAGTGCATGGTCGAGTTCTTCATTATGTAGAATAATCAATGGCTTGCCTAAAGCTGTAGCAAAGCCGGCATCGAAAGCGGCATTCCATTGCTTGTATTTTGGACCAAAGCAGACCACCACTAGGTCGGCTTGACTGAGATATTTATGTGTGCGGATTGCATTAATACCGGCGCTTTTGCGGTCTCTCCAAAACGCTTGTGCCTCATCACCTAATATCTTTACACCGCATAAGTCGCTGGCTTCATGGTCTGTAACGGGGGCAAAGAAGTTTACATTAAGATTTTTTACTTGGGCGCCTTGTATAATACGATCACGCCAGTCGGTGTGTATTTCGCCGGAGAGATACACTTGCCAAGGGCTTTGTGCCATAGTCAGCTCCTGTTGAGGTATTGCTTAATATTGTAATGCTGTATGTTGGGTTAAGTGGTGTACCGGATTGGGTTTGATTTCAAACTCCTATGACGGGAATTTAGCAGAGGTGGGGGAGGATTGCAAAGACAATATTACATCAGTGTTTGATTCAAGTTAAAAAAGCCGGGGCTTTTCAAGAATTGGTTTATCTAAGGAACGGGCATGAAATAAACTCCTGTTTATTTCATGCCCGTTCCTAAACTGCCCGCTAGATTAATAAAAGCTCGTAAGTATTTTATACTGTTATCGCACTCGCGGATACCAAGGTATATTTTTTTATCTATCCCTTCTTTTCCTAAGCGCGTAATAGCCAGGGGCAATTTAGTGCAATATTCTTCGGCCAGCCAACGTGGCAAAGCAGCTACCCCACGTCCACTAGCAACCATTTGCAGCATAATATCTGTCGTTTCACTGGTTTTATGACGTTTGGGTACCACGCCTGCCGGGTTGAGAAACTGAGTGTAAATATCCAAGCGATCCTTTGCTACAGGATAAGTCAGCAATATTTCATGACGCAGTTCTTCCGCTTGTACGTATTGCTGATTTGCCAAGGCGTGATGATGTGATACCACCAATACTTGCTCGTAATCAAACACCGCATTAAAACACAATCCAGTTTTGTAGAATGGGTCAGGTGTCACCAGCAAGTCAATTTCATAATCCAGTAAGGCCCCAACACCTCCAAATTGAAATTTCTGTTTTACATCGACATCAACATCCGGCCAGGCGTCTAAAAAAGGTGATACTACCTTTAACAGCCATTGATAGCATGGATGACACTCCATGCCGATCCGTAAGGTACCACACTCACCTTGAGCAATTTGTTTCAGTTTGTTCTCAGCATCATCCAGCAACGGAAGCACACGGTTAGCAATATTGAGGAGGTATCTCCCGGCTTGAGTGAGTAGTAAGCTGCGTCCCTCACGTAACCAGACTGCAGCACCAAGACTATTTTCGAGTTTGCGCATAGTGTGGCTAAGGGCTGATTGGGTAACACATAGCTCCTTGGCTGCTGCTGTAAGCGAGCCATGGTGCTCAACGGCCTGTACAACCCTAAGGTGAGTGCGCTCTATCATGATTATCCATAAGTAAAATTAATCGATATGTGAATATATACCATTTTTATTCATCAATAAAGCGATATATGCTGATCATAAATACATTTCAACTACATTTGAGAGGTGACTTTATGGCTTTAACTCATAATCTTGGGTATCCCCGTATTGGTGAACAACGTGAGCTCAAATATGCAACAGAAGCCTTCTGGAAAGGTCAGATATCGGAAGCAGAGCTTCAAAAAACTGCAGCAAAGATTCGTCGGACTAACTGGCTCAAGCAAAAAGAAGCAAACATTGATCTTATCCCTGTCAATGATTTCTCTTTATACGATCAAACCCTCGACATGAGCTGCCTATTGGGAAACATTCCTCCTCGTTTTCAATGGAAAGGTGGAAGAACAGACCTCAATATCATGTTTACTATTGCGCGTGGTACAGAGGGAGGTGCATCACTGATTGAAGACGAGAAGGACTGTCAGGCCGGTAAGATTTCGACCTTTGCAAGCGAGATGACAAAGTGGTTTGACACTAATTATCATTACATTGTCCCAGAGTTTCACTCAGGCACAGAATTTGTCCTATCTGGTACCAAAATATTCGATGAATTAGATGAAGCAAAAGCGCTAGGAATCAATGCCAAGCCGGTGCTCATTGGGCCAGTCACCTATCTTTGTTTAGGTAAGGTGCAGGATAAAGAAAACCCAGACTTTGATCCGTTCACATTGCTAGACAATCTTGTCAGTGTTTACGAAGAAATCATCGGCAAACTCGTTGCAGCTGGTACGCAGTGGATTCAGTTGGACGAACCTGTTTTTTCTCTCGATCTCACAGAGCAGCAGCGTACAGCGTTAGCAACTAGCTACGATCGTCTTGCTAAAGCAAAGGGTGCTGCCAATTTACTAGTCACTACTTATTTTGGTGGCGTTCGTGACAATCTTGATACTTACCTTGCTCTGCCGGTTGATGCGCTGCATTTTGATTTTGTACGTGGAGCGGAGGACTTAAATGCTGTATTGGATAAATTTCCAAAAGAAAAAATTTTATCAGTTGGCATTGTTGAGGGACGTAACATTTGGAAAAATAACTATAATGTGTCTCTGGGCGCTCTACACAAAGCCAAAGCCGCTGTGGGTGATCGCTTGTGGATCGCACCCAACTGCTCGCTGTTACACGTACCCATTACACTGAATAATGAACCGACACTCGACGACGAATTAAAAAGTTGGCTGGCCTTTGCGGATCAAAAGCTCATTGAAGTTGTCGATCTTTGTCAATTGCTGGATGGAACGGGCAGGGAAGAGACACTTGCATCCAATCAATCAGCAATTGCTTCCCGAAAAACCAGCAAGCGTATCCACAATGGTGCCGTCCAGTCGCGCCTTGCTGGTGTCACTTCAAGTGACTTCAAGCGTGCTTCAAATTTTGTCATCCGTCAGCAATGTCAGGTTAACAAGCTGCAACTTCCGGAATTTCCTACTACCACTATCGGCTCTTTTCCACAAACAAAAGAAGTTCGTCAGATACGTGCCCAGTGGAAAAAAGGGACAGTGACTGACGATTGCTACGATAAATTTCTCAAAGAAGAAACCGCCAAATGTGTTGCATTTCAAGATCAAATTGGTATTGATATGCTCGTTCATGGTGAATTCGAACGCAACGATATGGTTGAGTATTTTGGTGAACACCTCGAGGGATTTTCTTTTACCAGCAATGGGTGGGTACAAAGTTATGGTTCTCGATACGTTAAGCCCCCTATTATTTTTGGTGATGTAAGCCGGCCAAAACCGATGACGGTTTGCTGGTCGCAATACGCGCAATCATTAACTGAGCGACCCATGAAGGGTATGCTGACTGGACCTGTGACTATTCTACAGTGGAGCTTCGTGCGAGACGATCAACCGCATTCAGTTACTACATATCAAATAGCACTTGCAATTCGTGATGAGGTAGTAGATCTAGAATCCGCGGGCATTGCTGCTATCCAAATTGATGAACCGGCATTCCGTGAAGGCTTGCCATTGCGCCAAAAAGATTGGGAAGAGTACCTCAACTGGGCTGTCAAAACCTTTCGTTTGAGCTCTAGTGGAGTAAAAGATGAAACCCAAATACACACTCACATGTGTTACTCAGAGTTCAACGACATTATCGAATCCATTGCCGATATGGACGCTGATGTCATTACTATTGAAACCAGTCGCTCCAATATGGAGTTGCTCGATGCCTTTGTAGACTTCAAGTACCCGAACGAAATTGGACCTGGGGTTTATGACATTCACTCCCCACGCGTGCCTGCCGAGAGCGAAATGCTTGGGCTGATGAGAAAGGCAGAAGGTGTCCTGCCGCGCCGCAATCTTTGGGTAAACCCGGACTGTGGCTTAAAAACACGTGCTTGGGCAGAGGTGAAACCTTCTTTGATCAATATGGTTGCGGCAGCAATAGCATTGCGATCAAGTGTTTGCGCAAAAGCGAGTTGATCAATATGGTTTACAAACGTACAGAGCATTTCGTATCTAAAACGCGTCTCACAAATCAAAGTGTCGAAAAACGAACCGATACCGATATTGTTGGCCATTGTGGAGCAATTTTAATCTGAGCCAGTGGTGGTCTACAGGCGAGTATAAATGATGCTTTAAAAGTTGTTTTTTTGATTATATTTTGTTTTCTTGACTTTGGAACTCGATGGCTTTGATGCTCTATCTTGTGCGTTCAAGTGATTACCATTACCATCGATCGAGACCACTTGACGTGCCAACTGCTTAGGCGTGAGAGTGTTTTCCTACTTATTTCCTTACTCAGGAGTATTACATATATGATTGATATCAGCCAAAAGCAGTTAGTGGGTCGTTTTAATACTTTGTGTTATGGTGCTTTATCGAGCGTTTTTTACCAAATACAGGAAAGCGCATCGCGATCTATTCATCCTTTTCATTTTTTGTTGGAGATACTCAATCAGCCGGATTCTGATATCCACCGTATTGTTCAGGCTCATGAACTTTCTGTTGAATCTCTTAAGCAAGTTTGTACAGAAAAATTATTCGAGTTACGCAGTCAGTCAAAGAGCAGTGCAGTTGGATTGATGAACCGGGAGACACAGACTGGTTTGTTCACTCGTAGTTTTGCGCAATCCATAGAAGATACTTGGTTATATACAACCTTAGTGTATGAGGCAACTTCGATGCGTTCTGGCACTTGGTTGTTGGCTTGCTTAAAGCATGCTGAATTGCGGACTTTATTATGGTCACTCTCTGCAGATTTTAAGGCCATTGCGGTTGATCTTTTACAAGATCAGTTATGGGAGCTGTGTGCAGATTCCCCTGAAAGTGTGATGGAGAAAAAAACGCGGTTAAGTAGCCATGATACAACAACAGGGATGGACGTAGGCCAAGGCCAAGCATTAAGTTTGTATACTGAGAACCTAACGTTGGCAGCTAAAGAAGGCAAAATAGACCCTATTTGTGGGCGCGATGCACAAATACGACAAATTTTAGATATTTTAATGCGTCGCAGGCAAAATAATCCGATTCTCACTGGAGAAGCGGGTGTGGGTAAAACGGCGGTGGTGGAAGCGTTAGCTTTGCGTTTGCAAGCTGATCAAGTCCCTCCTTTGTTGCAACACGTGCAGGTTCATGCGTTGGATTTAAGTGCTTTACAGGCAGGTGCGTCGGTCAAGGGGGAGTTTGAAAAACGATTAAAGACTTTGATTAAGGAAATACAGTCGTCGCCACATCCGATCGTGTTGTTTATTGATGAAGCCCACACTTTGATTGGCGCGGGGGGAGCGCAAGGAACAGGGGACGCGGCCAATATCCTTAAACCTGCTTTGGCGCGTGGTCAGCTACGCTGTGTTGCAGCGACTACTTGGGCTGAATACAAAAAATATTTTGAAAAAGATCCGGCATTGACACGACGTTTCCAGGTGGTCAAGGTCGAAGAGCCTAGTGAAGAGCAAGCGATTGATATGTTAAGAGCGATGCTGACTGTTATGTCGGAGTATCATGAGGTGAGGATTTTGGATGAAGCGATAGAAGCGGCTGTACGTTTATCGCATCGTTTTATTCCTGCGCGTCAATTGCCAGATAAAGCGGTGTCGTTATTAGATACCGCGTGTGCACGAGTGGCCAGCAGCCAACACAATGTGCCTAGTGCGATTGAAACGTTACAGGCCAAAAAACAAGCATTGCAGCAAGAGCGTGAGCAGTTAGAGTCGGAAGCTGCTTTAGGCTTGGGTGATATGGGCGCTCGATTGGATGAACTTACTCAGCAGATAGCCGATACTCAGAGTCAGCTGGTGAACTTGCAACAGAAATGGGTTGCAGAAAAACAACAAGTACAGAACATGCAGAATATGGAGCCAGAGGGCTTAAATTGTGCTCAAGCCCAATTAGTTGAGCTGCAAGGCGATTCGCCTTTTGTGTTTGCTCATGTTAACGCTCAAGTGGTTGCGGCGGTCGTGTCTGATTGGACGGGTATTCCTGTAGGGAAGATGTTAAAAGATGATATCAAGGCGGCTTTGCAATTGGGTGAGACTTTACGCAAGAAAGTTTTAGGTCAAGATCATGCTTTGGCGATGATTGCTAAACGTATTCAGACAGCTAAAGCTAAAATTGCTGATCCTAATAAGCCTATTGGTGTGTTTTTATTGGTGGGGCCTTCTGGTGTGGGTAAGACAGAAACAGCGATCAGTTTGGCAGATACTTTGTTTGGGGGACGGCAGAATTTGATCACCATCAATATGAGTGAATTTCAAGAAGCACATACGGTTTCGACGTTAAAGGGTTCTCCGCCTGGTTATGTAGGGTATGGGGAAGGGGGTGTGCTGACCGAAGCGGTACGTAAAAAACCCTACAGTGTGGTGTTGTTAGATGAGGTGGAGAAAGCTCACCCTGATGTGCATGAACTGTTTTTTCAAGTGTTTGATAAGGGTGTGATGGAAGATGGGGAAGGGCGGCAAATAGATTTTAAAAATACAGTGATTTTATTAACCTCCAATGTAGGCAGTGATTTGATTATGCAGCACTGTGAACGCCATGATGTGAGCGATGCTGTGATGGAAAAGGCTTTAAAGCCGGCACTGTTAGAGGTCTTTCCAGCGGCTTTATTAGGCAGAATGGTGACCATTGCTTATCGTCCTTTGAGTAAGGAAACGTTAAAGGCTGTTATTACATTGCATTTAGGGCGTATAGAGCAGCGCTTTAAGAGGCAACATCAAATACGTTTTGAATATGATGTTGAGTTGGTTGATTGGGTGTTGGCCCAATGTCAGGATAAAGAGAGTGGTGGCCGCATGATTGATAATATTTTGACAAATACGCTCTTACCCGAGTTGGGTGCCCAATTGTTGGAGAGTACCTTGGCCGAGCAAGTGCTTGAGCGAGTTAAGGTCTGTGTACATGAGGGGCAGTTGAGTTATGAGAAAACGTAATGTATAAAGGGAATGGCGATGCTGGATACGAAAACCTTACTGGTTAAGAGTGTTACGGATTTCCCATCAATTAAGCGCAGTGTTTTGCAGACTTTACAAGTGAACTTAGGGTATAAGTGCAATTTGAGTTGCGCGCATTGCCATGTGAATGCGGGACCAAAACGCACAGAAATGATGGATGATCAAACTCTAGAGTTGTTATTTGAAGTGGTTGCTCGGTTGAAACCGGGTTATTTGGATTTGACGGGTGGGGCGCCGGAGTTACATCCTCAATTTAAGGTTTTGGTGGCACGGGCGACGACTTTGGGTGTGCAAGTGATTGATCGTTGTAACTTAACTGTTTTATTGGAACCTGGTTTTGAGGGCATGGCAGATTTTTTGGCTGGGCAAGGTGTTGAGATTGTAGCGTCTTTGCCTTGCTACCTTGAAGAAAATGTTAACCAGCAGCGTGGTAAGGGGGTTTTTGATAAGAGTATTGAAGCCTTGCGTACACTCAATTCTGTGGGTTATGGACTTGAGAGTACGGGTTTGCGTCTTAATTTAGTTTATAATCCTGTGGGCCCGTATTTGCCACCAGCGCAGGAGGGTTTAGAAACGGATTATAAGCGAGTTCTATCAGAGCAATATCAGGTGTATTTTAATCAGCTTTTTACGTTAGCCAACATGCCAATCGCACGTTTTGGAGCCACTTTAATGGCGAAAAGACAGTTTAATGATTATATGACTTTGTTGCGTGATAGTTACAATGCGGAGAATTTAAAACATGTCATGTGTCGGTCGACGGTCAGTGTCGACTGGCAGGGTTATTTGTACGATTGTGACTTTAATCAGATGTTATCGATGCCTCTTGAGTCGGATGCAGCGGGGCGTTTGCATTTACAGGATTTGTTGCATCACAATTTGGAAGGTAGAGCTGTTAAGGTAGCCGATCATTGTTTTGGTTGTACGGCCGGTCAGGGCAGCAGTTGTGGGGGTGCCTTGATTGGTGATGGAGCTCTATGATGCAACAAAATGAAAATGACACACTCTTTCAGAATGGTTCTGTCTGGGTGAAGGCGGATTTTCACTTGCATACTAAAGCAGACAAAGAATTTACATATAAGTGTGAAGACAATCATTTTGTCAAAAACTATATTATAAAATTGCAGGAACAGAAAATTCGTGTTGGGGTCATTACAAATCACAATAAATTTGATAGGAATGAATATAATGCTTTAGCAAAATTGGCGAGAAAAAATGAAATTTTATTGCTGCCAGGGCTTGAGCTGTCGGTGAATGATGGTGCTAATGGCATACATGTCTTGGTGGTTTTTTCCAAACAGTGGCTGGAAGGGGGGTATGACTACATTAATCCTTTTATTACAAATATGTTTCCAGGCAAGTCTGAAGCAGAGTACCAGCATGAAAATGGGCGTAGTGACAAAAATATTTTACAAGTTGTTGAAGAATTAGAAAAGGTTAATCGAGACTATTTTTTGATACAAATACACGCCTGTCGATACAGCAATGAAACGGTGACATTAACCAGTGGCAGCTTGACACCCCAGCTGTTCAGCAAGAGATTGTTGATATTATGGAGGGTGGTGAAGACGCATTCAATAAACGTAAAGAGATTTATCAGATATGGAAGCCTCGGAGTTAATCGAAATCATCGCACGTGATGAAGACAGTAAGCATCAATTTAAAGGTAATATAACCAATGAAACCGTTGCGGCTCAGGAGATGATTGCTTTTAGTAATACATTGGGGGGCCAGTTAATTATTGGTGCTGAGAATGACGGGACTATCTCGGGTTTGACTCGGAAGGATATGGGAAGGCTCAATAAACTGATATCGAATGCAGCTTCCCAGCAGGTAAGACCACTTATTAATCCGATTACTGAAAATATTGCTTTGGATGGTGGCTTGGTCATTGTTGTTACTGTACCTAAAGGTATTTCGAAACCGTATATGGATAAGAATGGGGTTATTTGGGTAAAAAGTGGTGCAGATAAGCGCAAGGCGACCTCTAGAGAAGAGATCCAAAGAATGTATCAAGATGCAAACTTAATACATGGTGATGAAATTCCAGTAGAGAGTATGCCGATTACAGAGATAGATGAAGCATTATTTACCGAATTTTATACGAAGCAATATGGGGAATCGCTTGAGAAGCAAGAGTTAGGTTTGAAACAATTACTTGAAAACCTAAATTTGTCAAAAAGCAATGTGTTAAATATCGCTGCTGCTTTACTGTTTGTAAAAAATCCTCATTATAAACTGCCTGCATTTATTGTTAAATGTGTTGCATACCCTGGCAACGATATAGATGTAGACGCATACAATGATAGTCAGGATATCAACGGTTGCCTACGTATTGTTTTTGATGAAACCTTAAGTTTTATAATCAGAAATTTAAAGAGAATTCAGGCAGGCAATGATATTAATTCACTGGGTAGTTTAGAAATTCCTAAAATTGTATTAGAAGAATTATTGTCAAATGCATTGATTCATCGAGACTATTTTGTTTCAGCCGCTATACGAATATTTATTTTCAATGATAGAGTGGAAATAATCAGCCCAGGTCATCTGCCTAATAATCTTACAATAGAAAATATAAAGAACGGTAATTCTAATATAAGAAACCCAATTCTAGCCTCATTTGCGACAAGGATCTTACCTTATCGAGGTTTGGGAAGTGGTATTAGGCGTGCATTGAAGGAGTATCCTAATATTCAATTTGAGGATGATCAAGAGGCTAATTTTTTTAAAGTAATTATTGCTAGGACTGGTGGGGGTTGTCCAATTCCGTTTGAAGCAAAACACATGTGACTAAGTTTGCCTAAAAATTGATAATGATGTCTAGTGCGAAGGAGTAGTAGACATTAGTTTCTTACAAATGAAATTTTGTACAAGAAGCATAAGAAATTTTAGTCTTGCTGACATATAGCGGTTTTCAGAATGGTTAGATGTAGGCGCCGACGAGTGAGAGCCGCTGAGTGTATAAATAATACATGATGCGGTCGATCGAGGAAGGTAACAACCATCTAACCTTTCTGAAAGCTGAAAGCTGAAAGCTGAAAGCCGCTATAGGGCTGGGACGATGCAGCACTCACGAATGTGTAAGGCTGTGACTATTCCCAGTCAGTCAATACCTGATGTTCTAAAAATCCGATAACTCTTTCCAGCTCTAAGCTTCTTAGAAATAACCGTACGCTGCCCTTCAGGCCAGGTGATCACCACTTCATCTATCCATTGCGCTCTTCCTAAACCAAACCAAGCAACTGGTGGATCAAAACTTTGGTATCCTCCCGAAGCTTTAATTATTCTCATTTGCCGTGTGGTTTCTTGATTTTCACCCAACACTTTAATTACAATTTTAGAACCAATACCTGCTGAATTACCAACTTTATCCACCAATTCAAAACGAATCGATTGATTCTGCTGCCCAATTTTATTTTCATAAAAATGAACTGGTCCTTCAGCAGAGTTACCGATAATGTCTAAGTCTCCATCATTGTCATAATCTACACTCACAAAAGAAAACAAACCAAAAGCATAGGTCAAACCCCAACTAAAAGACTTCATTCGAAAAGAGCGCCCTTGTTGGTTGTGCATAAAAACATTCCAACCATAGTCCCGCTCCCTAATGGCCCCTTCTGCATTAAACACATCTTGCCAGCCATCATTATCCAAATCCATAAACTTACCATTCCAAGTCCAACCACCCGGATGACGAAAAGGTTGATGTACACCTTCCACACTGCCTTGATTAATGTCTACAAATTTACCTTGTCCATCCCCAAGCAATAATAAATTATCATTATCTTGGTTTAGCGCGCCCATTACATCTTCCCTCTTATATAACCTTCCTCTATCCCCTAAAATTTCACAAACTCTCAGCAATTTATGATCATATGCAAAGTCCGCCTCGCAATCAAACAAATCAATATTATTAGTAATCAAAAACCACATGGTGGAAATCAAACAATCTTGGCGTAGAACGGCACTGGGCATTTTATTACAATTGATTACTTTAAAATTACGCTGCTTTTTAAAGTCAAATAAATGTGTACTTTTCCTATTTATTCTACAATTCTCTGCATAAACTTCATCTTGTATTTGATCACACGCCTGCACTGACCATGTCCCTTTTGAATACTGCTCAGGTGACAAACCGTCTATGATACCTTCCCCCACAAATGCCTGTTTTTGTAATGTTCCCATCACCAACACATCCGCTTGCAAATCATTATTCACATCACCCACATCAACACTCATAGAAAATGTTGGCGTACGCTCTATCACACGCTCATACTTCTCTATTTCCTTATAACCACGACCATTGCCCAACAACAAACGATCTGGCACCAAAAAATCGTTACTAAAATACACATCTTCAATGTGATCACCGTTAATATCTGCTACAAGACTAGACATGGTTTCCCCAGACCACCCTGACAAGCCTTTGTCAAAAAAATCTAAATTATTATTAAAAACAATTGAATTACTTCTATGCCCAGACAAATGATAAAATCCCGTGACAATACCTAAAGCCATATTACCATTAATAATATCTATAAAACCATTGCCATCTATATCTGCAAAACTAGGGGCTATCGTTAATAAAGCATTATTATTAGGCACAGTAACAGGCGAACTTACCAACAATTGTCCTTGTCTATTAAGTACGACATAATTGCCTTGATCATAAGTAGAAAAAAACAAATCTTGCCAACCATCATTATTCAAATCAATCAAAGCAACCACATAGGTATCCATGTCACTCCAAAAAGGGTTTTTATAAGCAATGCGCTCAAACCATCCTCCTTTGTTAAAATAAATTTGTGGTCCATGATGAGAACCCAAAACTATATCTATCCAACCATCCTGATTAATATCGCCAGCTCCAGTGCCTCGACCAATCCAAAAAGGGTCAGAATAGTCTCTCACACCATAACGAAATCCACGTACCAACCCCTTTTGAGTACCTTCAATAAACTCGAAAGGTGTATTTATTTTATCTTGCAATTGGCTCTCACCTTGCTTAGATAAAAAATTTCGAGCCTTAACCGTCAGTGCATTAGTCATTAGTATTGTCTGTTCTTCGTTTATCAATAGGGTCACACCTGGACTAAAATTTGCGTCTTTATGACGTTTAACCAGCGAGCTCTTTCCTGTATCAAAAAGTTCATTATACTCTTTATATTGGTCAATATTACGTTCAACAAACAGCTGATAATGGTAAGATTCTGAGCCCAACCCTACGCCAACTGTCATGATAAAACACACCCATAAAAGTGCCAGTGCCCACAGTTTATTCACACTATTCCAAACAATAAAAAATGAATACAAACTGAAAATACCCAAGCTACACAAAAGCATAGTCACAACATTAATAGGCAGACCTTGCACGTACAAAGCATTAGATAAAATTACATCAAATGCTACAGGCACTGGTAACAAAACACCGACTAAAGAAACCAGCAGAATAGAAAAAAAGCTAGGTCTCTCTACAAACAGAGAAAATGGAATCAAATGCGACAATGCTGCACCTAAAAGCCCAGCCACCAACATCAAAGGCACAGTCCGAACAGCAACATATTTCACGCCTAAAAATATAGCCATTAAACCTGACCGTATGGCCTCAAACCAAGATTCTTGCACCGGCAACTGACAGACACCTAGAGGGTTCACTGCCGAAAATTTTGCCTCTACTGCTTGCAGCGCCTCAACATCCAAACGCTTATCCAAAACTTTCGATAACAAAGGCATTATCACAACGATAATCAAGAGCGTATAAAATAACTTCAGTAATGCAATGTGCAAAGGGAAAAGACTGAACACCATGGTCAATACCACAATATTCAAAGTAGGAGAACTGAGCATCATCGCAAATGCTAGCTCTAAACGTTTAGATTGTAGTACACCTTTAAAAACAGGGGCTGCGCAGTTCACACATACCCCTAAAGGAGTGCCTAACGCTATACCAAACAAGGTGTTTTTAAATCTATCTTTGGTTGGAGTAAAAGATAATAAGGGTAGTAGAGAAAAAAAGCAGCCACCTAAAAAGACCCCAAAAAGCATACCTTTTAGATTATTAGCAATCCAATTAATTGTCGAATACAGTATCTTTAGATAAATAGCATCATTAGAATCAACATTAATCAGAGGCCACACTGATAACGAATCTTGGACCGTGCCTGATTCTGCCATATGAGCCTTAGCATTCAGATCAGGATAACGAGAGGAGGTCCAAAAAAATACCACTGCTATAAAAACAACAGCAAGTATCACAATAACTTTGCGACTAAATTTCACAATTCATATACTACTACTTAGAAATAATACTTAGGAACGAATACGAAATAAATTCCTGTTTAGGAGGTGTCCCAGAATAAAGTTTACAATGTGAGCGGATGCATGTCTGAGCGCAGCGAGTTCAGGAGCGAAGCTTGTAAACTTTATTCTGGGATACCTCCTTATACGCAGGACAAGTATAAACAGGAATTTATTTCGTATTCGTTCCTTACTACTTTTGATTAATGATTGATAGTAAAACAACTAGACAACAGATAGTACAAAAAATTGTAAAAGAAGTTTATTCGGAGCCCTTTATTGTATGTAGCTAAAAACTCAATATCTAATATAAAAAAACAACAATACTACTGATTACCATAATTACTCACCTAAAGGCCACTGAAAGGTAACAGGATAACGACGATCTCGCCCAAAACTTTTAGCCGTTACACGTACGCCCAAAGGTGCTTGACGGCGCTTATATTCATTTTTATCAACCATATTTAATACTTTATAAACCGTACTTCGTTCAAAACCTTTTTCTATCATATCCGCTGCACTGACCTCTTGATCTATATACAATTCTAGTAATGTATCAAGTAAATCGTAAGGCGGCAATGAGTCTTCATCTTTTTGATTGGGTGCCAATTCAGCTGTCGGCGACCTCTCAATAACAGCTTCAGGAATCACAGGTGAGATACTATTACGATACCGGGCCAATCGATACACCCATGTTTTTAATACATCTTTGAGCACAGCATAACCACCAGCCATGTCTCCGTATAATGTCGCATAACCCACAGCCATTTCTGTTTTGTTCCCTGTAGTTAATACAATAGCCCCACTATTATTTGATAACGCCATAAGAATCACACCACGTATACGTGCTTGTAAATTTTGCTCTGTCACATCTAACGCACCAGCGATCAAATCCTCATGTAAAATTTTTTTATACGTATCAAAAATATCAGCAATGGGTTTTTGTATAAAAAGAACCTTAAGCAAATTTGCTTGTTCACACGCAAGTTCTATACTCAAATCAGAAGTATAATGAAAGGGCATCATCACAGCTTTAACTTGATCGGCTCCTAAAGCATCCACCGCAATAGCTAAAGTCAACGCAGAATCAATACCACCTGATAACCCTAAAATCGCTCCATTGAAACAGTTTTTTTGCACATAATCTCTAACTCCTTGTACCAATACCCAATAGATTTCTGCTTCCTGTGACAAAACCGGATAATGAGCTCCTTTCGATACAGCCCAGCTGTCTTCCTGTGCCTGCCACACCACCGTATCACAAGCTTGTTGACAAAAGGCACTTTCAAAAATAATTGTACCATCAGCGTTCACAGCAAGAGAGCGGCCGTCAAAGACTAACTCATCTTGCCCTCCCACTCGATTGACATATAACACAGGAATACCCGCCAACTCTGCTTGTTTGGATACTTGAGATCGGCGCTCAAGCGTTCTGTTTAAATGATAAGGAGAAGCATTAATATTTACCAATAGCTCAGCGCCTGCTGCTTTTGCTTGTAAGATTGGCTCATCGTGCCAGATATCTTCACAAATACTCAGGCCAACCCGAAACCCTTTTATATTGACAACACAAGCCTGATGACCTGGCAAAAAGTAGCGTCTTTCATCAAAAATTAAATAATTGGGTAAGCATTGCTTATAGTATGTTGCAATGATCTCCCCTTGATACAAGACAGATACAGCATTAAACAGACCTCCTTCTAAAGTATCAGGGTACCCCAACACCAGGTAGATATCTCGTGTCATCTGCAGTATCTGCGCCACTGCAGCTTTTATACGCTTGCTCAAACTATCTCTAAACAACAAATCTTCAGGCGGATAACCGATCAATGCCAATTCAGGAAACACGACCAAATCAGCCCCTTGTTTTTGAGCCTGCTGAGTCATTTGAACGATATTTTGAGTGTTTTTCGCAATATCACCCACAACAGAATCCATTTGTGCCATCACACAAACCAAAGATTGCTTCATCTAACCTTACTCTCTTCTATTCAAGGTCTAAAATCAATTAATATGGACAATGTTCAATTCGTCAATACTACAGAAAAACAGCACAACACTCTGACATTTGAGTCCATTGATCCATTGTATCAATCCAGTTTACTTGATTGGCAACCACTGCAAGTGTACGCATACTACCGACTGCTTCTGAGCTCCTTACTATTAGCCGCATACTTTGTCACCTCCAATCACCCCGTATTAGGTTCACACAGCGCCTCGCTATATGTCGTGACCTGCTTATTCTATGTAACAATCAGTATCATTACCTTGTATTTACTACACATGAGGTCATCTTGGTTTAAAAAACTGGCTTTCTGGATCGTTATTTTAGATATCATTTTAATTACAGCCCTGGCCCACGCCAGCGGTGGTATGCGTAGTCACCTGACTATTTTACTCGTGGTCGCTGTTGCAGCTGGCAATATCATGCTGATTGGTCGCGCGGCAACGTTTACAGCAGCTATAGCGACCTTATCCATTTTATTCGAAGAGTTTTACTTTGTGCTCTCAAAAGATGTAGATTTTCATGATCTGTCTTTGCAATCAGGTTTACTTGGTATCGTTTTTTTTGCTACATCCTTAGTGGCACAACGATTATCAGCTCATTTACGAGCCAGCGAACGACTTGCACATGAAGCTACCAGGAACCTGGCAGAAATGGAAAACCTGAATCATCATATCATTCAGCGTATGCAAACAGGTATCGTCGTTGTTGATCACCATCTCAACTTAAAATTAATCAACACTTCTGCAAAAAAAAATCTAAATATCGATAAGCAACACTTAGGCTGTCACATTACTTCAATTTGTCCTCAACTGGGTACAGAAATCAAGGCTTGGCAGCAAGATGAGAATCACACCCCCAAACCATTCAAGGCCGGTTTAACCAGTCCAGAAGTATGTGCAAATATGGCACGACTTGAACGCAAACGAGGCGACCAGGTTGTTATTTTTTTAGATGACACCAGCCGTATGACACAACAAGCACAACAATTAAAATTGGCTTCTCTAGGTCAGTTAACAGCCGCCATCGCACATGAAGTCAGAAACCCATTAGGGGCTATCAGCCACGCTGCACAGCTGATGATGGAATCCAGTGAGTTGGCCAATACCGATCAAAGATTAGCCCAAATTATTCAGCAACACTCTCTAAGAGTCAATGTCATCATAGAAAATATATTACAGCTCTCAAGACGTAAACCAGCCAAACCAGAGGCCATACACTTAGAACCATGGTTGAAAAAATTTATCGATGACTTCACTCTCACTCGTGAAGATACGCCTATACTCACCATTAAATCTTTACAGCAAACGATTAAAGTAAAAGTTGATACCTCTCAATTAATTCAGATTCTCACCAATCTGATTGAAAATGCTTTACGCTACAGTCTAAAGAAAAACCAAAAAGCAACGGCTCAATTTATACTCGGCACCACTGAAACCGAACTTCCTTACCTAGAAATCATCGACCAAGGGCCCGGAGTCCCTAAAGAGATGCAAGAACGTTTGTTTGAACCATTTTTTACTTCAGAAAATGACGGGACTGGCTTAGGTTTGTACATTTGCCGGGAACTCTGTGAAGCTAACCACGCCAGGCTATACTATATTCCTAAAGATCATAGACAAAATCCAACGGATGAGCTTCAAGGGGCCTGTTTTCGAATCACATTTGCCCACCCAAACAAAAGTGTTGTACAACAATGACCAAATCCCATGCCTTAATTGTTGATGATGAACCTGACATTCGAGAGCTGCTCGAAATCACCTTGGGGCGTATGGATGTCCTGACCCAAAGCGCAGCTAACGTAGAGACAGCAAAGGACCTGCTGCGCCAACAACATTTTGACCTGTGCTTAACAGATCTACAGCTGCCTGATGGCAATGGCATTGATTTAGTACAATTTATACAAAAACACCAACCCGAGATGCCCATTGCGGTCATTACTGCTTTTGGCAGCATAGATACGGCTATTTCTGCTTTAAAAGCTGGCGCTTTCGATTATGTCTCAAAGCCAGTGGACCTCAATCAACTCAGAGAGGTCGTGCAAAATGCCTTAAAGCTGTCATTATCAGAATCTATAGATACACACAATGCAGCGATTAACCTATTAGGGGACTCAGCCCCAATGCAGAAGTTAAAACAACAAGTACAAAAATTATCTCGTAGCCAAGCACCCGTTTACATAGAAGGCGCCTCTGGCACCGGCAAGGAAATGGTAGCGCGTTTAATTCATCACCTAGGCCCAAGAAAACAAAGTCCTTTTGTGCCTGTTAACTGCGGTGCTATTCCTACAGAACTGATGGAAAGCGAATTTTTCGGGCATAAAAAAGGCAGTTTCACCGGCGCTTATGAAGACAAAAAAGGCCTCTTCCAAGCCGCCCAAGGAGGGACATTATTTTTAGATGAAGTCGCCGATTTACCACTAGAAATGCAAGTAAAATTATTACGTGCCTTACAGGAAAAAAAAATACGCCCTGTAGGCTCACAAAAAGAAGTATTGGTTGATATCAGAGTACTTTCAGCCACGCATAAAAGTTTGCTCAAGCAAGTACAATCTGACTGTTTTCGTCAAGACTTATATTATCGACTCAATGTTATTCAAATCAATGTACCGTCTCTGGCAGAGCGTAGCAGCGACATCGGCTTGTTGGCTGAACATATTATGGGAAAAATTGCTGAACAATGGTCGATTCCCAAACCTAAGTTACACAGTAAAGCCAGGCAAACTTTAGAACAATATACATTCCCAGGCAATGTGAGAGAGCTAGAGAATATATTGGAAAGAGCGATCACTTTGTGCGATGAATCCGAAATTCTTGAAGAGCATTTACAGTTAAACACCACAGCACAGCACAGCCCCATGAACGCCAACACCCATACAGATGCCAACAATTGGGCAACTTTACCTGCAGACACTTCTTTAGAAGATTATCTGATCAATATCGAAAAAGCCATATTATTAAGAGCCTTAGAAGAAACCCGCTGGAACAGAACAACCGCCGCTAAAAATCTTGGGCTAAGTTTTCGCTCACTACGCTACCGTTTGAAAAAACTGGGTATCGATGACGATCACAAACAAGTCTCATAATTACAGTATAATATCAATAAGCTATGCAGCATGTAAAAAATATAAAAATCAATTAGTTGACATTTTTTCGATTTAAACATTGAAAAGTTAAGAAAGAACCAGTATATAATCAAGCAATTATACTAACCTGTTCAGAGATAAAGAAATCCGTGTTCATCGAACGAAAAATAACCGAACAACCTTTGAAAAAGAGGGTAAGGCCTCCTTCTCTGTGAAATCAAAAATTTTAGTCACGAGAGCAACAGAACACTTAGATTCAAAAGGAATCAGTTTTCGCTCCCCTTTAGGCAGCACACCCATTCTACCAGTTTTGATTCCGTAGTCCTCGTTCGTCAATGTGATAGTGCTCAGCGCTAGGATCAACCTTGCCCAAATTGCAGAAAAAAAAGATCATTTGAGATGTACGTTAGAGAAAAACATTAATTTTTGAAATCTTAATATTTTTACCGTGTAAATGCAATTTTCATCACCTAGGGTGACGAAAATTGCATCGCTCATGGCTGTTTTTCTTGGATTTATTTACGGCATTATCAGTTGCTGGCTTGAAACCCGCAACCAGTAGCTAACCAAATAATTAAAATCGCAATTTCCAAATAGACTTGGCTTGCTTAGCTAACCATTTTTGGTGCTGATCAACATTATTAATGTTCCATTTATTGTAGCCAGTAATTTTTTCATTAATAATATAAGGTGTCTTGCTCAAGATTTGCTTTTTTTCTTCAAATGATTCATGACCAAGGTTTTGCGAGTCGGATAATAACGCTAGATTGCCCAATCGATCAATAGCGGTATTGTAATCATCTTGGCCAAAATAGATTTGCCATTCATCTCCAGGTGAAAAAGGTAAAATATGCTCTAATGTGAAGCTGTCAGAAATGCACAATGCTGCATTTAAGTGGTTTTCAATTTCACGCAGAATATAATTGGCCTTTTTAGGTGATCTACGCGTAGGGATTGTTAAAGTCGAAAAATGATTCGAAAACTCTTCGTCGTCGGGGTAGAAAGGCTTTAACATCGACATAATATCAGACAAAGAAGCATTCTCTTTAGAGATTGCTTGAGCCATCTTGTTATATATTCGTTCTTGATCTTTAGCATTTTTTCCACAGACTACGTTATAACGCATACTGAAAATAACAATATTGCTAAGTAGCCTTGTAAAATCCACCATTGTCATTTGATAAGCGGACATTAATAAACTTAAAGGGGTGCGAATATGAAAAACTTGAAGAAAATAAAGGCTTTTAGTGATAGTTTCTTTGTTGTTTTTTTCGTTCCAAAATTCATCATGGCAGTTTTGTAAGGCTGCATAAAGGGGGGCGTTATCATTGAGTTGCTTTAAATATTTAAACACTTGAGATGCGTTGCTTATGTCGCGTTTAATAGTTTTATATATATCGGCCTTACTCGGTATGGGGTTTCTCATGCCCCATTGATGTCTTAAAAAATGAGTAAAATTTTGAGTCCCTAACTGTTCTAAAATAATTTCCCACTCCTCTTCTAAGGCATCAAACTCTTGTTCTGTAGTATTTTCTTCACGGTCAATGATAGATAATAAAGAATTTTTTACCAAGTCAGGCGTGGATAAATGAACACCGCGAGCATTGAGAGTTTCAAAAATAGTGAATGCATTCAGGTCATTGTTGACAATGATATTGGTAAATAGAAGCCCATCAGCCAGGTCGCTGATTAGCTGAGCGATATGGGAACCTTCATTGATATTCGATATCTGTTCTTGAAAATAAGTAAAAGCTCGATTAATAAGTCGGTTACTGTGAATAATACCACGTTGTTGGGGTATATCAAGTTTGCTAGCCAATGAGCGAAAATGTTTATCATTATGCCTGTTTAATTTCAGCTTTGGACGAGTTTTTAAGGTAATGGGATTAAAAGCGCCAATATAAGTGTTTTGAAAGGACTCCATTCGGCGTTTATTTTGCTCTACCTCTAATCCTTGTTCTACCAAACTTTGCAAGGCTTTGATTGCTGCTAATATGATGATGGAAATAGTTGTTATTCTTTGTTGACCATCAATTATTTTGTATTCTTTGTCATCTGCTGTTTGAATGACAAGATAGCCCATAAAATGCTGTACTCTTTGTTGGCGCATTGTCTCTATATCTTGCCATAATTCTTTCCATTGATCGTTATTCCATGAGTAATCTCTTTGAAACCTTGGTATAACGTATAGTTTTCCATTGCCCATAATTTCAGAGAAACTATTGTTTTTCGGCTCCAAACTAATTTTTGTAAATGGTCTTGAATTGTTAGTTTGTGACATGATTTTTTATTGCCTTTAATCTAGATTTCCTATGCCTTGATGATGAATGTAAAAGATTATATTTTAACCAGAAGGTGTTGTTGTTATTTAGTACAGTTTATGGATTTTTTTGAGTGTTGTCGAGTTTTAAGATCTGGTTAACCTAAAGCTGTCATTATTTACCGTTTCAATCAAATATGCAGTAGAAGCTTTATAATACGGTGTTATGTCAAAGTTGTTTAATCAAGGCCAAACTGCTTTTATCCATCAATGCTAAATTGCTACTGCCTGTAGGGTGATTTCGAGTCTTGCCTATACCCCTGGCCCTTAAGCCTGTTGATTGAAGCATAAAAAAATCAAAAAAAGTGGGGCACATAAAGGTATTTAGTGTATAACTGGACCTAAAACCCTTTGTTTCTTTTGAGGATGAGGTAGCTTGTAGGTTGGTGTATTTTTTATAATCTCTCGTAGGGTTTTGGGCCAGTTATTGGAGCGTTAGTACTCACTGGAATGCCCCCACAGTGAGCCTGACGAATATTATCAAGGAGGGGGGACAAGGATTGAAAAATGGAAAATACTATTTATAAAAAAGGCGTGCACTATGTAGTAGCAACCATAACAGTAGTTATGTTATCATTTTTTGCTCAAATACAGGCTGCCACTGTATTCTTAGACGATTTTGAAGATGGTGATCATATCGGCTGGAATGTTACTGCGGGTGGTGGTTCAAACGGAATTGAGTTTGTTAACGAAAGTAACTGGGCGTTTGGGCATAACAACCGATCTGGAAAACATTCACTATCGAGGGAATTCGATTATCAGCCTAACTCTGTGTTGTCGTTTGATATGCAAGCATTGGCCAGCACAGGGGCCACAAATTTTAGACAGACGACTCATGCAGCAGGTGGTATCACGATATCGTTTGAAAATAGATTTAATGTGACGTTAGGTGATGTGTCATTTGTCTTTGCTACAAGTGATTCTTTACTCCCTAGCAATGCTTTTAAAATCGACAATACGCCGGACAGTTTCGAAGCACAGATGTTTGAGTGGGCTGATCTTGCTTTAGTAGATCCAGCGTCTGATATTTCAGATATTTCTCTTGAGTTTTGGGCTAGGGGCCATACAGCACAGATACCTCAGGGCAGGGCCGCAAGCGCACATATTCGTTTTGATAATGTTATAATATCCCCAGTACCAATTCCTGGAGCCGTTTGGTTGTTTGTTTCAGCCTTAGCAAGTTTCGGTTTTATTAGCCGTAAGGCATGGAAGTAATAATAAGGAGTAGGGCACGAATAATTTGGTTGATTCAGTCATGTGCTAACAGATAAGGATAGGTCGCTCGGCTGAGCCGCGACCTATCCTACAGAGGGTCTTGGTTGGTTTTACAATGGTTCTGCAGGAGAAATACAAAAAGGTCTTGAGATTTCACTCATATGTACAGTGGATATAAAGTCCAATACAGCCTATGCTTTGGATGCTGATCAGACGATAGATAATGATAATAAAGAAGAAACGCGAGTGGATCTTTAGGGTGATGTTGAATATTACAGCAAAGTTGTTTATGCCCCGCAATTCAAGCGTCGAATCAAGGTGGTTTGGCAGGAACCAGCTTGCAGACTTTGATGGAGTTAGGGGGTTGGTCAGATATGGAAATGGTTTTAAGATATGCACATTTATCGTCGGATCATTTACAGAGTGCAGCAGAAAAAGTGCAGACAAATATCGGACATATTCAGGATGAGGTGTTGGGGTGTTAAGTGTAACTAATTGTTTTTATTATAATTTCTGGTCGGGACGGAGTGATTTGAACACTCGACCCCCACAACCCCATTGTGGTGCGCTACCAGGCTGCGCTACGCCCCGATTTTCAACCGTATATTTTATAGCAGGTGCGTTCAGTTTTCTACTATGACTCTACTAGTTTTTGCACAATGCTTGCAAGAAGTTTACACTTTTATGGCCCTTGCTCTTTTAAGATATTACTACTTCTTTGTATAGAAGTCGAATTAAGTAAGTAAGGTAAGGCACAGGAAATAATCTACCCATTTTGAGCGGATGCATGTTTGAGCACAGCGAGTTCAGAAGCGAACAATGGGTAGATTATTTCCTGTGC
>JANQJO010000074.1 GCA_028281605.1 Pseudomonadales bacterium | reverse complement strand
GCACTGCTGGAGCGGCGACAGGAAGAAGCTGAAAACAGAAAATTGGCCAAAATATAATCATAAAAAATGATCAGGTCATTTTCTTATAGCTATAGTTGTCATGCCTGATGCTTTGCGTTCACAAGCAGCATGGTCTGCAAGAAATAAATCGAAGTCGTTTAGAACAGTAGCTGTCCACTCTGCGCGCGTGTTGTAACCTAATGTTAGGGTTAATGGCATGATTCGGTTTGTGGTCCTGTTGTATCGCCTCTTGCCGAGAACTTCTTCATGTCAGGCAACCCATGTTAATTGTCTTTGTGCATTTCTTCAAGTAGGAGGCTTGGGTTAAAATGAGGGCTTTGTCCGGTGGAATCTCGGTATTCTAGTTTAAAAAACATACAAAGATGGTTTTTGTGATAGTGCTCTTTTCTTGATATTTTTAAGGTGAATCATGTCTTGGTTAATGGCTGTGTATGATTTTGCAATTTTTCGTAAACCCTGGTTGACATTGTTGTTGTTATTTTTGATGGTGCTGTGTGCTGTACGTTTTATCCCACAATTTGAGTTGGATGCTTCAGCTGATTCGTTGACCCTAGAGAGCGATCAAGATTTGGTCTATTATCGCTCGATTAGGAATACATTCCCTTCCAGTGATGACTTCCTACTGATTGTGTTTACACCGGATGGTGAACTGTTTACAGAGTCAACACTTAAGCGATTAACAGCATTGAAACAGCAGCTTTTGGAGATCCCTACGGTTGCTCAAATTAATTCAATATTGGATGTGCCTTTATTGAATCATCCCGATCTTAATTTGAACAATGTTTCACAGCACATGCAAACTTTAGAAGATGGGGTGGAGGATTTGGAACAGGCAAAATCAGCACTGATGCGCAATCCTTTTTATCGTCAATTGATTTTGGGGCGATCTGGTAAAACAACAGCACTGCAATTGATGCTGAAAACAGACCCAAGTTATCAGCAAGCTGTTGCACAAAGAAACCAGTTGCGTGAAGCTAAGCGTTCGGGCGAGCTTTTGTCACAACAGTTTGATCAATTGCAGGCATTGGAGTTAAGAGTCAAAGCACTTAATCAAAAGGCGATTGCAGAACATAAGGAGACGATTGTCCAAATCCGTGGTGTTATGGGTCAGTACCAAGATGCAGGGCAACTTTTTCTAGGTGGTTTGCCAATGATTGTTGTTGATATGCTCGATTATGTGCGCAGTGACCTAAGGGTTTTTGGGGTAGGCGTCTTGCTGTTTTTGGTGTTTATGCTCTCAGTTTTGTTTAGGCGGCCTTTATGGGTGGTTATGCCTTTGTTTTGTTGTGTCGTGACTTGTTTGATTATGGTTGGGTATTTAGGGTATCTTAGATTTCCTGTGACTGTTATTTCTTCTAATTTTATTTCTTTGCTTTTGATCATTTCGATTTCAATGGCCATACATTTAATTGTGCGTTATCGGGAGCTGCTTGACTTAGATCCAGGTGTACCGCAAAAAGTTTTGATACAGCGTACTGTCAGGCAGATGGCAAAACCTTGCTTATTTACTTCTTTGACTACGATTGTTGCGTTTGCCTCTTTGATTGTTAGTGATATTCGTCCCGTTATAGACTTTGGTATTATGATGACCATTGGCATTCTATTCGCTTATGCTATTACATTTTTGTTGTTTCCAGTATTGTTGATGTTTTTTCCTAAGGAAAAACGTGTTAGTCATGGAGTAAAAATACAGTCTAAATACAAGCAAAGTACGGTCAGTCTCTGGTTGGCTCGTTTTACTGAGTACAGTGGTAAAGTTTTGGTTTGGATGGCATGTGTGTTGGCGTTAGTCAGTGTCTGGGGAATCGGTAAATTGTCTGTTGAAAACCGATTTATCGACTATTTTAAGGAAAGCACTGAAATTTATCAGGGAATGCTAACGATTGATGCGAAACTTGGTGGGACGACGCCTCTTGATATTATTATTGATGTGGATTTGAAAGATGTATCAGATGCTACTGATAACTTGGAAGAAGATTGTTTTATTGACGATGAATGCTTAGAGGACATCTATGGTCAGTCAACTGTTTTTACTGCCGAGCAAATAGGTCAGTTTCAAGAAATACAGGATTACTTAGAGTCTTTGCCGGAAACGGGTAAGGTCATGTCTTTGGTGACAACGATTCAAGTGGCAGAATTGATAAAAGGTAGCCCTTTGGATTCATTGGAGCTTGCTTTTTTAAAAACATTGTTTCCTGATCAGTTACGTGGCTTTTTGCTTGATCCTTTTGTGAATGAAGAAACCGGTCAGGTTCGATTTTCTATTCGAGTGCTGGAGTCAGACCCAGGACTTAAGCGCCAAGCCTTGCTGGATAAAGTACAAAGCTATTTGATCAATGAAAAAGGTTTGAATCCAAACAATGTTCATTTTACCAGCATGGTGGTACTTTATAATAATATGTTGCAAAGTTTATTTAAGTCTCAAATTGCAACGGTAGGGGTGGTATTTTCTTGTATTTTGGTCATGTTTATTTTGTTATTTCGATCTTTGTACTTGGCGATTATAGGGCTCATCCCTAATATGTTGGCTGCAGGCTTTGTCATGGGTATGATGGGCTGGTTGGGGATACCTTTGGATATGATGACTATCACCATAGCTGCAATCAGTGTTGGTATTGCAGTGGATAATACCATACATTACATTTATCGTTTTAAAGTAGAATTTGACCGTTGTCATATTTATCGAGAGGCTATGTACAGGAGTCATGCTACAATTGGCAAAGCGATGTATTATACTTCTATTACAATAATTTTTGGTTTTTCTATTTTAGTATTTTCTAATTTTTATCCGACGCTTTACTTTGGTTTGTTTACAGGTTTGGGTATGCTTGTTGCTTTATTATTATCATTAACTTTGCTGCCGCAATTGATTTTATTGTTGAAGCCTTTAGGCCCAGAGCCTTCTTTTAATGGAGTGCCCGTTAATGATGAAGTGGCTTGGACGTCTCGCTAGGAACGAGCACGAAATAAATTCCTGTTTATACTTGTCCTATTTCTCGCTATCTACGTTGATGAAAATGGTTACATAGAATAACTATGCGCCCATTTTCTCGCCTTGATAGCAAAAAATAGTCCTGTGTATAAACAGGAATTTATTTCGTGCTCGTTCCTTAGGGTATTACTTTCATTGTATTAATAACTATTAGATATTTACAAGATTCGAGCTTTAAAAAAGCTTTGTGATCATGTGTGTATTTGATATATGGTCTAGTATTGATATTGTAAAGTTTGTTCAATTTAAAGAAAAAGTCATTGGGCAGATATAATGGTTGGAAGATTGCTTAAATTAGCAGAGGACAATTTGTCTGCCCAAAAGACACATAAAGGAAGTGTTGGCTCAACGGATGAAACTATTGATAAACTGTGGAATATTTTGGTTGTGGACGGTGATCAGGTTGTTCATGATGTTACAAATTTAATCCTCTCTAAATATCAATTTGAACATAAACCTGTTTGTGTAACTCATGCCTATTCTGCTCGGGAAGCACAGACTTTGATAGAAAAGCAAAATGATTTTGCAGTCATCATTTTAGATGTGATGATAGAAACTGAGCATGCAGGGTTGGATTTGGTAAATTATATTCGAAAAGTAATTAAAAACCAACTTGTTAGAATCATTTTGAGTACAAGGCAAGTCGGTCAAGCGCCACAATTCAGCATGATTGTTGATTATGATATCAATGATTATAAAGAGAAATCTGAATTAACATTTGAAAAATTACATGCATGTGTAACGGCAGCGCTACGATCTTATAGGGATCTTCAAACAATTTATCAGTTAGCTGTGTCCAAGGAAGAGCTTCAAGAGGAAATGGTTAAGAGAAATGAGGAATTGCAAAAGATTAATGAAAGACTTGAAGGTGAAGTAAAAGGGCGAAAGTGCTTAGAAAGACAACTTTCCAGCATGAATGATAAATTGGAATCAATCGTTGATAATGCTGGTGTACTCATTTCTTTAAAAAATATTGATGGAACATATGATTTAGTCAACTTGGTATTTAAAAGAGAGTTGGGTCTTATAGCCTCGGATATCCTTGGTAAAACAGATGAAGATGTCTTTCCAAAAAAAATTGCTGCGCTCATAAAAAAGAGTGACAGTGAAGTGCTAGCTACTCGTAAAATAATACAATATGAAGAAATTATTCCCCTACCGATAGGCGAACGTATTTTTCTGAGTGTTAAATTTCCATTATTCGATGATGAAGGTGAACCATATAGAATTTGTTGTATTCGTACAGATGTTACAGATAAATTGCGAGCACAGAATGAAGTTTTGCACTTGGCTCAGTATGACACGCTGACCGATCTACCTAATCGTACATTATTTATAGATAGGTTGGCACAAGCGATTGCTCGTGTACGGTGGCGACAGCGCCATATTGCTGTGTTTTTTTTGGATTTAGATCGGTTTAAAGTTATTAATGACACATTAGGTCACGATACTGGAGACAAGTTGCTTGTTAAAGTGGCTGAACGTTTAAGCTTGACTGTGAGGGAAGGGGATTCGGTATGCCGTTTAGGAGGGGACGAATTTGCCGTTTTACTTACAGATGTAGCCCATGACACAGATATTATTCGGGTTGCAGATAAAATTAGACTTTCTGTTTCAAAACCTTATCTTATTAACAATAGAGAAATCTCCATAACTCCTAGTATAGGTATTAGTCGATGCCCACTGGACGGGCAAAATGTGCAAGTTTTGCTAAAAAAAGCCGATATTGCGATGTATGATGCTAAAAAGGCAGGAAAAAATAGCTACCGTTTTTATTTACAAGAAGACGATTCAAGGGCAAATGAACAGTTGTCTCTTGAATTTGATATACGGAAAATGCTTTCCCAAGGACAAGATCAATTGTTTTTGTTGTATCAACCAAAGGTTAACTTTTTGAATGGAGATTTTACCAGCGTTGAAGCATTGATTAGGTGGCGTCACCCACAAAAAGGCGTTATATTTCCAGCAGATTTTATTTCTATTATGGAAGATACTGGGTTGATTTTAGAGGTAGGAGAGTGGGTGCTGAAAAGGGCGTGTCAGTTTGCTGTGCGATGCGAGCAAAAAGGGCGCCCAACAAGGGTTGCGGTTAACCTTTCTTCGAAGCAATTCAAGCAACAAGATCTTACACAAAAGCTAGCTAGAATTTTAAAGGAAACGAATTGTAGGCCGCAGTGGTTGGAATTGGAAATGACGGAGGCTTCTCTTGTTGATGATATTGAGTACACAAAAAATATTTTAGAAGAAATATCCAGGATGGGTATTCGTTTAGCTATTGATGATTTTGGAACAGGATATTCTTCAATGAGCTATTTGAAAAGTCTACCATTTAATACTTTAAAAATTGATCGTTCATTTATTGTTGATGCTCCGAAATTAAAACAGGATCGTGCTATTGTTACTACTATTGCCCAGCTTGCATATAATTTGAATATGGCCATTGTTGCTGAAGGTGTTGAAACAGAGGAACAATACGAAGTGTTAAAATCCATTATGGCCTCTAATTATAATAATCAAATTCAAGGCTATATCTTTTCCAAACCTGTTTTGGAAGAGGAGTTAGAAGTAGTCACTAAAAATATTGGAAAAACTTGGAAGATGATAAATGAAAAAATATCGAATAAAAATAAATGTTGATGCGTTTATTTAATTGCTTGATGCATAGGAACTGGCTTTATTCAAAATAGCGTGGTACCTAAGGAGGTGTGCCAGAATAAAGTTTACAAGCTTCGCTCCTGAACTCGCTGCGCTCAGACATGCATCCGCTCACATTGTAAACTTTATTCTGGGACACCTCCTAAGCACAGGCAATCTCATTCGCTGTTGTCAGACCAAACGGCAAACTCATTACCGCTGGGTTCAGTAAAATGAAAACGACGTCCGCCGGGGAATGGAAAAATGGGCTTAACAATGGCTCCTCCGGCCCGTTCTATTTTATCTTGAGTGGCTTTAAGGTCATTGCTGTAGAAAACCAACAAAGCAGAGCCTGTTTGAGTGGAGGCGTGCAGTGTGGACTGAAAAAAACCACCATCAATGCCTTGGTTAGAAAAAGCGGTGTATGATTCGCCAAAATCTTCAAAGTGCCAATCAAAAACTTGCGAGAAAAATACTTTAGTGGCTGGTAAATTGTTTGCCGGAAACTCGACGTAGTTTATTTTTTCGTGTTCATGCATAGCAGGTATCACCTTGTCGTAACTTTTTAAGAGTTGCTAGTGGAAAAAGCTTGGGTGTATCATTTCAGCCATATTAAGGGAGGGTGAACTACTGAAAAGACTGAACACTCAAGGCAACCAAGAGCATGTAAGCGCCCCAATAGCAGATCACACACAATTATCCATTGGAAGATAAGGAACATCAAGGTAATTTTGTGCTGGTAACACCGATAGCAACCGTCAAAGAGTTTGTTGAAAAAATAAACTTTGCTTTAAGTCAATTGAAGCCCACTGGTAAACTGACTAAGTCACAGGCAATTTGGTTGAGCACCGTAATTGTAGGAATCATAAGGTGATGAAAATTGCATTTACACGGTAAATTGTTAGTGAACCAACGCGTTTCTAGCTATATGAGTGATGTGATTGACTAATTTTGTATGCCAGCCATTGTTATTGTTAAGAAGTTTGTTCCATACAGTTTTTCTTTCTTTAGAAAACAGAGCTGTGGTTTTTGTGACTTTAGTTTCAATGGTGTTGGCTGAATCTAAGTATATTTGGAGTAGTTTGTTGACGATGTCGTGCCGATCTTGACTGGCTAGTTTATCGAGAATAGACAGCAATGATGCACTGTCTGTTATGTTCACATTCAACGCATTAGACAGTTCTGTTAGTTCAGCAAGATAGTCTTGGCATTTTTCCAGCATTATATCAATATTTTTGTTTGTGAAAGAATTTGGATTTGTGGATAAGTGATTGAGTAAATCATGAATAAGGTCTTTTGTAAGTGCTATTTCAGTGGGGCTTTTTTCTTTGATTTCTTTATTAATTTGTAAATGAGTCAGTAAACAAGGACTGGGTGTTTGCCAACAAATGGAGCAGTTTTGTAGAACGCTTGCTTTTTGTTTGTATTTTAAGCGCAAATCATAGAATTTATACACATTTGCTTTCATTGTGAGTTAAGCCTTTTTTATTCTTTTCAATAAGTTAAAACAGCTTAGTTGCTATAGTAAATAATAAAAGGCCTAAAGTCTCTATATCTAAAGTTTTAAATGTTCACAATTGTTCATATTAACTTTACAGTAGTAACTTTGTATTTCGTTTGGATGGTGTTTGATTAGGTTATAATATCCTTTTTAGAAACTTTTTGGATGCTACAATGGTTTCACCAGTAGCATAAGTTTTTTGGCGCGCTAGTTCAGCGACTACCTGAGTTTTCTTTATTGAAGAGTCGTTTGAAAAAAACTTTTTAAAATTTTTGGATAATTGGTTTTCTTGCCATTTTGCTTCAATGAGATGGAAGGGCTGTTCGTCTTTTTGCAATAAAAAGTCGATTTCATAACCATCTCTATTGCGGATATAAAAGAGTTTATAGTTTTCACCATAAACATCTTCTTGGAAATGCACTGCCTTTAACAAAGAGGTGGCAACTAAGTTTTCAAATTTTATGCCGTCATCTCCTGCAACCATTGCATTATCATAGAAGTAATATTTCTGTTGTTTGGATAATGCTCTTGCAACATTTTTATGATAAGGAGGAACTTTAAAAATGACATACAAATTCTCTAACAAAGTTAACCAAGCTTTAATGGTTTTAGAACTTTTTTGAAGATCTTCAGCCAAGGCATTGGAGGAAATTGGGTTGCCGACTTTATAACGTAACATCTCAATTAAAGTTTCAATCCCTTGAATGTCTCTTACAGCTGTTAAATCTAGTAAATCTTCTCTTAGAATGAGATCTATATGAGAGCGTCGCCAGCGTTTATAGTAACTTTTTTTACCGTTATAAAAAGGTTCTGGAAAGCCACCTACTTCTAGAAGCCTCCTAAAGATCTCCTCTTCTTGCAATCCCGAAAATCTATAGGCTTCATCAAAAGTAATTGGATGCAGACGAAATAAAAAGTGACGTCCGGCTAAAGAGTCACCGACTTTACGAAAAGCCGATAATCTGGCGCTGCCAGTAACGACTATTTGTGGTTGCAAACCTTCAACATCGTATATCCCTTTAAGCCAGGCTTTCCAAGCATCCATCTTATGGAGTTCATCAAATATAACTAAAGGTTTTTCTCGATCCCAGCTTTGCTCACGCAGTATCTCTCTATGTTTAACAGAATCATAATTTAGATACTCATATTTTTCTTTCAACATTTTTGACAAAGTTGTCTTTCCACACTGCCTAGGTCCAGTGATCAGAATGATTTTTTTTGCCATGTCTGATTGAATTGATTTTAAAATATCTCTTTCCATAATTTGGCAAAATGGACTGTAACTCCAAAAAAGTCAAGACTTTTTTGGAGTTACAGTCAAAAAAGCCAGAAAAGTAAAAATGGCAGGCAATAAGAAGATTATTTTTTGACCAGCATGCGATGAGGCAAGGTACTTTTGAGTTTGTCGTGCATTTCTACTAACGTGCTCTCTGTTGTATCCCAATCAATGCAAGCATCTGTGATGGATACGCCGTATTTCATTTGATTTGTTTCATTGATTTTTTGATTGCCCCAGTGTAAGTGGCTTTCAATCATTAAACCAAAGATTGATCGATTGCCTTCAAGAATTTGATGAGTCACATTTTCCATCACCAAGGGTTGTAGTTCTGGGTTTTTATTGGAGTTGGCATGGCTGCAATCAATCATAATGTTGTTGGCTAGAGATTTTTTCTCTAATGCTTGTTCACACAAGGCAACACTGACTGAATCATAGTTGGGTTTGCCGCCTCCTCCCCGTAAAACAATATGCGCATAAGGGTTGCCTTGAGTGTGAATGATAGATACTTGCCCCTGTTGGTTAATTCCTAAAAAACTGTGCGGGTTAGAGACCGATAGCAGAGCATTAATTGCAACGTCTAGGTTGCCATCCGTACCGTTTTTGAAGCCTACTGGTGTTGATAGACCTGAAGACATTTCTCTGTGAGTTTGAGACTCGGTCGTTCTAGCACCAATAGCGGACCAGCTGATTAAATCCTGTAAGTATTGGGGTAAAATGGGGTCTAAGGCCTCTGTTGCGGTGGGTAGTCCTATTTCTGCTAAGTCGAGTAATAGCTTACGCCCAATCTTTAAGCCATCTTCTATAGCAAAGCTGTCGTTTAGGTAAGGGTCGTTGATCAGTCCTTTCCAGCCTACGGTCGTGCGTGGTTTTTCAAAGTAAACTCGCATGATCAACAATAGTGTGTCTTGTACTTTATCTGAAAGTATTTTGAGCTTTTTCGCATAGTCTAAAGCAGCTTTGGGGTCGTGAATTGAGCAAGGGCCAACCACAACGGCTAGGCGGGGATCTTTTTTGTCCAGAATGTTTTTAATTGCCTCTCGTCCGGCTAAGACTGTTTTTTTTGCTGTTTCTGAAAGAAAAATGTCTGCTTTTAGCTTAGCTGGAGGCAGTAACACTTCGATGGCTTTCACATTGGCGTTTTCTATAGAAGCTGGATTCATGATGGACTCTGATGATTCTGTTTGATTTTTATGCCCTGAGATTTGCTCATGCAGTATGCAAGGAATTTAACCTTGAGCTTACAGTTATGTCAAGGTCGATCGTGCGTCGTGTTTTAATTGACTTCAAAACAACCTCTTAATAGTCCGATTTTATAGCTTTAGTTCTATTTTGTATCTATTTTGAAAACGTTAGAGTGTATCTGTTACGGTTTAATTAAATAATCAGACAGGCTGGTTAACAGTTGATCGGTCAATTTGGAGGTGTTATGGGTTTGTCAGGAGTGTATGTTTTTGGGGGGGCGCACACTATTTTGAATACTGAATTTGGTCAAGTAGAAGCTGCCAGTGTCGCAACGGTTTATGAGCAACCCAGACAGGTGAGTGGTGTAGAGTATTTGCAGGTGTTTTTGGATTTGAATTTGGATGGTTTCATATCGTTTGACAAGACCGAGTTGACTATGCCTGTTTATAGAATTAAAACTGAGTTAGGGCTAAAGCAGGATCAAGCGCAGCCATTTGTGGTTAAAGGGCTTACAATTGCGCTTCAAGTGGTACAAGATTTTATGCAAGCTTTGCATAAAATCAATCGACTCGAGCCCAATAGTTTAGGCGAGCAGGATGTTCAGTTGTATGGGGGCAGTACTGGTGTGATCTCTTATTATTTCAGTGATGATCGAGTGGTTGAGGCCAAGCTGAAATCGGGCTGTTATGATTTGGTGGGTACTTATGGTATTGAATCAGGTGCTTTTGAAATAGAAGGTAGCCTGATGTTTAAAGGTTGGGCCTTAAAAATTTATGTAAATGGTCATTATGAATGGTGTTCTGTTCAATACTGCAGCCCTCAGTTGGTTGAAGTGGAAATTTGCTGTAATCCTCTAGAGAGTGATATTCAAATGACTTTGAGCCTGGAAAGGTTAGAGTAAGGAACGAGTACGAAATCGATTCCTACGTATAAACAGGAATCGATTTCGTACTCGTTCCTAAGGTAGTTTTGATGCAAGCATTAGTTTTTTGATGATGGACCGCGACTGACAGAGGGGGGACTGATAGTACTCTCTAATAGTTTTCAACTAAATAAGCACATTTCATGAAGAAAGTTTGCTTGTGGCCTTGCGATGAAAGCGGTTAAATAAGTTTATACAAAACATTGTTTTCATTTTGAGTGGAAATAGAGAGGAAGATAGTATGTGTGATGGGTCAGGTAGTGCAAGTGCCGCAAGTAATTCAGCGGCGTCAGGGCAAGGTGGTTCTGTGGGTAGTGCATCACCAGTACTCCCACTTTTTGGACAGCAAGCTTTGGCTCAAGATTTTTCAAGTCTTGTGAATAGTAGGACGCTTGGCCAACCTTTAAGTGCAGTGGAAAAAGACGCGGTGAATGCACTTGCAAATGTAGCTGATGTGGATAATAATGGGAAAGTAACAAGAGATGAGCTTGCTAATGCAGTTGAAAAATATGGAGCCCAAGCGGGTCTAAATACAAATGATCCTCAATTTCAGGAATTTGTGAGTAGTATTCGAAACTCGGAGGCTATACCAGAGGATGGTTGGCGACCTGATCAAGTTGTTCAATTTGCTGAAGAACTTGCTAAAGAAGCGAACGGTGCAGAAGAAGTACTAATATTAGCAGGGGCGGCGTCTCAGTCTGGTGCTGTTAACTTGCTGAGTGCTCCCCCCAGTTCTGCTGTATCTTTAAATTCGAAATCTGTTACTTCTTTAGTGAATCCATTAACGTCTTTTATTGGTGTGAGGTGAATCTTGGTTTTATCTCGTTTTGACTTTAAACACTATAGCTATAAGAAAATGACCTGATCATTTTTTATGATTATATTTTGGCCAATTTTCTGTTTTCAGCTTCTTCCTGTCGCCGCTCCAGCAGTGCGTC